>JAGBQS010000080.1 GCA_017632695.1 Bacteroidales bacterium | reverse complement strand
TTAAATGATAAATAATTATTCCTCAACGACCTCAACAGAAATCATCTTGATATCCTCGGCCGGCCGGTCGCCCGAAACGGTCTTTACCTGCTGAATGGCATCAGCAACCTCCAAACCCTCTTCTACTTCGCCAAAGACGGTATAGTTATTATCCAGGAACGGAGTACCGCCCACCGTAGTGTAGGCTTCGCGCTGCTCGGCGGTGAACTTAGGCTCGCCAAGCTCGCGTGCCTTTGCGTAAGTCTGCTTCTCGAGTTCTTCCTGCAACTGCATCAGACCTGCATTATCGCGTTGTTTGCGAAGATCGAGAATCTTGCTGCGGTTGGCTACCACCAGATCGTTGAATATATTCTGAATCTGCTGCTGAGACATCTGCTTCTCTAACTGCGTAAGCTTGCCGGCACTGTAAACTTCGCCTGTTACTATATAAAACTGACAACCTGACGAACGGCGTTCCGGATTCACCTCATCGCCGGTACGGGCAGCTGCCAAAGCACCCTTCTTATGAAAATACTGCGGATATACGAATTCGGCAGGAATGGTGTAGCCTACATCGCCTGCTCCCAACTGCTTACCCATGGGTGCGTCCTTACTCTGAGGATCGCCTCCCTGAATCATGAAATTTTTGATGACGCGATGAAAAATCGTGCCATTATAGAAACCCTCACGGGCCAATTTCAGGAAGTTGTCGCGATGCTGGGGAGTCTCGTCATAAAGGCGGACACGGATATCGCCTAAACTGGTTCTGATAATTACTTTTGCCATCGTTGATTATGTGATAAAGTTTTGTTTTGCGGCGCAAAGATAAGCAGAAATTACGACACAAACAACAAAAAGGGTACCTAAAATTCTTAAAATACGTTAAAAGGATATACAAATATTTGGAAAATCGGAAAAAACAGTATATCTTTGCACCGCTTTTGAGGGCAGATTACAAAATTCGGCGCTTTCATCTAGTGGTTAGGATACCGGCCTCTCACGCCGGGTACACGAGTTCGAGTCTCGTAGGCGCTACACGAAACGAGGAGTATCAAAACACACAGTTTGATGCTCCTTATTTTTATAGGAAACAATACAATGATATGACAATACAAGAAAGCATAGAACGCATTATCGATGCTGAAAAAATCGAGGCTGCCAAAGAGATTATCGGCCGCTGCAACAAGATTGTCGTCTGCACTCACATGTCGCCCGACGGTGATGCAGTAGGGTCGGCACTGTCCGTTGCCAACTATCTGCGCAAGAAAGGCAAGGAAGTCCAGGTAGTTTTCAGCGACACACCCGGCGAGAACCTCAATTTCATACCAGGCCTGCGTGACGAACTGGTGTTCGACACCCAGAACCAGCCGGGCGTCCGCAACACGCGCGAGGAATCCCTAAAGGCCATCCGCGAGGCAGAGTGCTTCGTGATAACCGACCTGAATGTTCCCAGCCGCATGGGCGACATGCACAAGGACGTGATGAAAAATCCTGCGCCCAAGATCCTCATCGACCATCATCTGGAACCGGAGGCCGACAGTTTCGACGTGGTAATTTCTCACCCCGAAGCATCGGCTGCCAGCGAACTTATTTACACCTTCATGCTCCAGATGGGAGATGATTCCCTGTTAGACCGACAGATTGCCACACAGATTTATTGCGGCATGATGACCGACACCGGACAGTTCATCTTCGGCTCGAGCCGTCCGCAGGTTTACCTCATCGTGGCACGTCTGCTTCAGGAAGGCTTCGAGAAGGAAAAACTGCATCGCGACCTGGTACTTGAACCCGAACGGAGGACCCGTCTGAAAGGATACGTACTGCAACAGAAACTGCAGATTGTATCCGACTGCAAAGCTGCCTATTTCAGCCTCAACAAGGCCGAACTGAAACGCTTCAACCACCAGAAAGGCGACAGCGAAGGCTTCGTGAACATGCCGCTTGACATTATCGGCATTCAGGTATCCGCCTTCTTCCGCGAAGAGAAGAACTTCGTGAAAGTTTCGCTTCGTTCGAAAGGTGACTTCCCGGTCAACCTTCTGGCCCAAAAGTTCTATAACGGAGGCGGTCACAAGAACGCAGCCGGCGGCGAATTCCTCGGAAATTTGCAACAAGCAGAGCAACTTTTTGTTAAAGCACTGCCTCTTTTTGCTAATTATCTGGAAAAATAAGGTCGATTTTTATTAAAATCGTTGCAGGTTTCAGAGATTATTTGTATCTTTGCGCCCGTATTTTTACGCGACATCAGAATCAATGAAGAAATTACTTTTTTTAGCCGGTAGCCTCCTCTTGGCATGCATGTGGGCGGCATCGTGCAGCGACACGGAAACCTATGCCGATTTGGTGGATGACGAAAAGAAGGCCATCAGCAAATGGATTAAGAATAGCCCATACGTCGATTTCGGCCACATTACAGCCAAAGACGAAGACTGGGTTGACTGGACAGCCGACTCAGTGCTGACCGACAGTCTGCACCCCAGCCAGATTGGTATCGAACTCGGAAAGTGGTACCGCATTACGGAAGGCGACTTCAAGCGCCTGTTCTTCTGCATCCGCAGTTTCGGCAACGACGGTCTCGACTCGCTGCGTGAGAACGGTATCGAACCCACCCGCGAACAGTACCGTACAGCCATGCGCAACAAGAAGAAGTTCTATGCAGGCCGTAACGTCCTGGTGCGCTACGACAGCCTTTTCCTTCTGACAGGTTTCGACTACGATGATCTGGACGAAAACACAAAGGCAGACAACCTCGACCCGAACAGTTTCCTGATCTGCTATAACTGGAACCGTTCGTACTACGCTTCTTCGTACTACAGTTACTACTACAGTACCGGCTCCGGCTACGAATGCACATCCGGCGGCATCGGATTCCCTATCCGTTTCCTTTGGGAAGGCGGACAGGCCTCGATTATTTGCCCGTTCTCGCTGGCCGAAAGCACGTACGCCAGCTATTACTACACGCTCTATTACGGCGAGATCACCTACACAAAACCGACCTACCTGCCGCAGTAGTGCATCCTTTTGCAATCTGAACTATCTTACATTTAACGAATATGTCTCTTATTAAATCTATTTCGGGCATCCGTGGTACTATCGGAGGCCAGCAGGGAGAAGGTTTGAATCCCCTTGACATTGTAAAATTCACAGCAGCTTTCGCTACTGTAATACGTGAGAACATCGGCAATAAACGCGGCCGTATTGTGGTGGGTCGCGATGCACGCCTTTCGGGCGAAATGCTCTATCAGTGCGTTTCAGGCACGCTGGTAGGCATGGGCTTCGATGTCATTAACATCGGTCTGGCTACGACTCCGACCACTGAGATGGCCGTTACTGCCGAAAAAGCAGACGGCGGTCTGATTCTGACAGCCTCGCACAACCCCATCCAGTGGAATGCACTGAAGTTGCTGAACCGCGACGGAGAGTTCTTCGACAAAGCTACCGGCGAACGCGTATTGGCCATTGCCGAAAAAGGCAACTTCCAGTATGCAGAGGTGCACGATCTGGGTCATATCACCGAAAAGGACTACACCGACTATCACATTGAGCAGGTGCTCAACCTGAAACTCGTCAACAAGGAAGCCATTGAAAAAGCTAACTTCACCGTGATGTGCGACTGCATCAACTCGGTTGGCGGCATTGTCATTCCCCGCCTGCTGAAGGCTCTTGGCGTTAAGCAGGTTTACGAACTGAACTGCACGCCTAACGGACAGTTTGCCCATACACCGGAACCTATTCCGCAGAACCTCACCCAGATTTCGGGCGAAATGAAGCAGAAGAAGGCAGACATCGGCTTTGTGGTCGATCCTGATGTGGACCGTCTGGCCCTGATCTGCGAGAACGGCGAGATGTTCGGCGAGGAATATACCCTGGTAAGCGTGGCAGATTACGTACTGCAGCACACTCCGGGCAATACGGTTTCGAATCTTTCGTCGAGCCGTGCCTTGCGCGACGTGACCCGTGCCCGTGGCGGTCAGTACAATGCGGCTGCCGTAGGCGAAGTGAACGTAGTTGCCAAGATGAAGGAAACGAACGCCGTGATTGGCGGTGAGGGCAACGGTGGTGTCATCTATCCGGAAATTCACTACGGCCGCGATGCTCTGGTAGGCGTAGCCCTGTTCCTGACCCAGTTGGCACTGCTCCGTCAGCAGAACCCCAAGCTGACCGTCAGCGAACTGCGTGCCACCTATCCTCCTTACTGCATCGCCAAGCAGCGCATCGACCTCACTCCTGACATCGACATCGACAAACTGCTCAACACCGTGAAGACGGAATACAGCAAGCTGCCTGATACCGAGATTTCGGACATCGACGGTGTAAAGATCGACTTCACCGACCGCTGGGTTCACCTGCGCAAGTCGAACACAGAACCTATTATCCGCGTGTACGCCGAAGCTGCGACCGAAGAACTGGCACAGCAGACTGCCGACAGTGTGATGCAAGAGGTTATCAAGATGAAACAATGAAAAAAATCGTATTACCTATGCTGACTGCCGTAACCCTGTTGGTTGCCTGTCAGGACAACACCAAGCCTGTGAAAACCGACTTGGTGGTTTTGTATACAACCGACGTACACGGAGCCTGCCTGGGCTTCGACATCAAGCACAACGCTCCGGCTCGTACCAGTCTGGCCAATGTATCGACCTACCTGCAGAAGGTTCGCGAAGAGAATCCCGGACGTGTCCTGATGTTCGACACCGGCGACTTCCTGCAAGGACAGCCTTCGATGTATTATTACAACTACATCGACACGGCAACCGAGCATTTAGCAGCTGCAACCTATAATTATCTGGGCTACGATGCCATTGGCGTAGGTAATCACGATATTGAAGCCGGCGAAGCCGTTTACCTGAACCGGCTGCCTCAGCAGTTCCAGATGCCCTGGCTTTGTGCCAATGCCATCGACACCCGAACCCTCGGACCTGACGGCGACCTGAAATCGGGCGAACCGATGTTCCAGCCTTATGCCGTCTATGAACGCAATCACCTGAAGATTGCCGTTCTGGGTATGATCACACCGCATATTGCTGCATGGCTGCCTAAGTCGCTTTGGCCGAATCTGGAGTTTCAGGATATGGTGGAATGCGCCGAACGCTGGGTTCCCTACATCCAGGAGAACGAACATCCCGACCTGCTGATCGGCCTGTTCCACGCCGGTGGTGACTATACCGTCAACAACAGCGACCTCGATTCGTACATGAACGAGAACGGTTCCATTCCTGCCGTTACCAAGGTACCTGGCTTCGATATCTGTCTGTTAGGACATGACCATCAGGAACGCGACCTGCGCGTAGTGAATATTGCCGGCGATACTATAGCCATCCTGGATGCCGTTACGGAAGCCCGGAAGGTGGGCCGCATTGACATTCACTTCACCCGACAGCAGGACGGTTCCTATCGCAAACAGACGAAAACCCAGCTTATCGATATGGCCGACTACGAGCCGGACAGCACCTATCTGCAAACCTTCCAGCCTTATGTGGACGCTGTTAACGCCTATGTGGATGCTCCCATCTGCCAACTGACGGCTCCACTGAATGGCACCGACGGTCTGGTAGGACCCAGCGAATTTGTGGATCTGATTCACGAAACGCAACTGTGGGCCACCCATGCCGAAATCTCACTGGCCTCTATTCTTTCGCCATACGAAGTTGTACCGGAGGGAGAGGTCACCATGCGTCACCTGTTCTCGCTTTACAAGTACGAGAACCAGTTGTTTTCCATAGAAATGACAGCCGACGAGGTACGCCGTTATCTGGAATACGGATTCTCGATGCAGTTCGCTACCATGCATTCGGCTGCCGATCATCTGCTGTTGTTTGCCAACGATACTGCCGCAAAGCCCAGGCTGCAGACTCCTACCTTCAACTATACTTCGGCAGCCGGCATACGCTATGAGGTCGATGTCCGCAAGGAAGCCGGCAAACGGGTACGTCTCCTTTCGATGAGCGACGGATCGCCCATCGACCCCGACAAACGCTATCGGGTAGCTATCAACAGCTATCAGTATTCAGGTGGAGGCAACTTCATCCCGAACGGTTTGGGCTGGAATCAGGAAACACTGCTCAGCCGTACGCTCGACACTACTCCGGTGGACGTCCGCCGCTATATGGCCCGTTATCTGGCCGAAACAAAAGTGGTAACTCCCCGTCTGAGGGGCGACTGGAAGGTGATTCCCGAAGCCAGGTGGAAAGCCGCCAAGGAACGCGACCTGAAACTGCTGCAGGCCAATCAGCGATAATCCGGAATCACATTTTTAGGTTCATTATGAAACTGAAGGGGGTATCCATCGGCTACAGGCAACCCATTGTGGAGGATATTGATGCAGACCTTTGTCCCGGCAGTTTTGTGTGCCTGACCGGACGCAACGGCACCGGAAAGTCCACACTGCTGAAAACATTGGCTGGAATCATTTCCCCTTTAAGCGGTTCAATCGAACTCGAAGATCATTTACTTTCTGATTATAAACCGTCGGAACTGGCCCGCAAAGTGGGGCTGGTTCTGACTCGTGTACCCGAACTCCCGAACACTACGCTTCGGGAACTGGTTGCCTATGGACGTCTGCCATACGCTTCCTGGTTAGGGCGTTTTTCGGACAACGATTACCAGGCTGCCGACCATGCTATCGGAATCATGGGCATCGGTCATCTGGCACAGCGGTTGGTTTCGCAGTTAAGCGACGGAGAACGGCAAAAAGCCATGATAGCCCGAGCCCTGGCTCAGGGTACGGACTATCTGTTACTGGACGAGCCGGCTGCATTTCTGGATTACGAAAGCCGGCAGGAACTCATGATAACACTGAAAAAACTGGCCACCGAACAGCAGAAAGCGATCCTTCTCTCCTCTCATGACCAGGATCTGGTACGCCACTACGCCGACATCGTGTGGAACATCGCCGACAAAAAACTGGTCGCCAACCGGAACCGGAAGGCGACCCTATAATTACCTTTTATTTAATACATCAGACATCATACTTCATACATCTGACATCTTACTTCTTACTTCATACATCAGACTTCTTACATCAGCCATCTTACTTCAAATAGTCCTTGCTGGCATCGATAATCACCAACACATTATCCCGGCCGGCACCATAACTCATACCTGTCTGGAAAGTTTGTGCCTTGCTGTTCTTAAACTCGCCGAGATCGGTCAGCGTACCGTCCACCGGGCTGTACCACCAGGCATGTTTTTTGGAACCTGATATGCGGGTCAGATCGACAGTCAGCGGCGCGCCCGTATAGGTATATGCCACAATATAATCTTTTCCGCGGCTGGCTACAGGACGCTCGTAACGGTCACCGTAAGTACCGACCAGTACACTCTGATCCGGCAGACGGTCAAAATACGGCAGACGCAGCATCAGATCCTTTACAAAGTGCATCTGACGGAATCCGGGATCGTGAATAGCCTCATACCAGGGAGTCGTACAGCCGTATGCCCCGATGGTTCCGGGTTTATAGAACTGCATCAGTGCATTATTGCCATAAGTGTGTCCGCAGCTTCCGGCCAGCACCGACCACCACGCATATCGACGGCAATCGGCAGCCGTCCACTGTGGCTGTGAAAAATCGTGCAGGCCCTGCGGAATACGCTCGTACGAAGGTTCTCCATCCAGAATCGGCTTGATATGCTTCAGAGCCAAAGCCGACTCAACATAGCGCCAGTTATCCTCCTCGGTATCTTCGGCAATCGTATAATCACCGTCGCCGTTGCGCTGTCCGTATCGGCGATGACCTGACTGGAACATATTGAAATCCTCCCATTCGGCATCGTTGAACCAGGTTGCCGAACAGGTACGTCCACGGGGGTGGAACGTCATCAGATGATTCTTGTCGATGCTGCGGATGGTTCGGGCCAGGGTTTCCCATTCTTCGGTTTTCACATATCCCTGAATATCACCGCCGATAATCCAGACAATATTCGGAGCATCCTTATAGCGGTTTGCCAGGAAGGTGCCGTACTGTCTGGCCTCTTCGACCGACATCAGTCCGGCTTTCACCAAGCCGCCCCAGATACAGACCATTCCGATATAGATACCGTTCTTCTCGGCTGTTTTGATGATGTAGTCCATGTGTTGCCAATAACCGTATCCCTGCTGGTCGATGGCCGAGAAGTCATAGCCGTTCGGGTGCGACGGCTGTCCGTAAATATTATAGGCTGGCACATCGTTGATGGTCTGAACCTGTACCACATTGTAACCGTTCTGGCGGCACTGCGACAGGTAATAAGCCGCCTCATCCCGATTCAGGTTTTCGGGCAGCAGCCAACCGGTTTCACCCAGCCAGAAGAAAGGTGTTCCATCGGCGTGCTGCAAATAGCGCTGGTTTTCGGAAACCTGCAGATTGCCATGACTCCAGGGTTTGTCGGCTGCTATCAGGCAAGACATACCTACAGACCAGACGAGAAGTGCATTGAAAAGTTTTTTAAGCATTGTTTTAACAGTAAATTGGGGTTAGTGATTGGGGTTAGTGAGTCAGTAAAAATCCTAAATACCTTTTAAGACAATCGTCTTCCCGGCCTGTGTCTTCAGGTCATAAACATACTCCTGTACAGGAGCCACCTGATTCAGCGAGGCTTGCGGACTGACGATAACCTCTGCATCGGGCACAAACTGGCGGAACAGCGGATTCGGATTGGCCTTATATGCCAGCTGTCCGGGTTTGGCAACCAGACGCAAACCGCTGCCCTTCAGGGGCGATGCGGAACGCAGACGGCAGTTGCCGCCAATCCGGCTGGTAATGGCCAAACGCGTTACACGGCCTTCCTTCCACTCCATATCGAGCACAAAGCCGCCACGGGCAACCAGACCGCTCACACGGCCTTCCGCTTTCCAATAGTCGGGCAATGCCGGCAGGAGGTCGATGGCTCCGTCGTAGCTCTGCATCAGCATTTCGGCAATACCGGCAGTACATCCGAAGTTGCCGTCAATCTGGAACGGAGGATGGGAATCAAAGAGGTTCGGATAGGTTCCGCCTGCGGGTTTCGAACCGTCGGCGGGATTCTCGTGCACCAGATGCAGCTGATTCTCGAGCAGGCAGTAGGCATGATTACCATCGATCATACGGGCCCAGAAGCAGACACGCCAGCCCATAGCCCAACCGGTCGAGATATCGCCGCGATGAATAAGCGACGTACGCGCAGCATCGAACAGCTGAGGCGTCCTGCGGGGAGAAATCTGCGACGAAGGGAAAAGTCCGTAAAGGTGCGAGATATGGCGATGCTGATCATCCGGATTATCCCAGTCACCCAGCCATTCCTGATACTGGCCCCACGAACCCACCAGATGCGGAACCAGACGGGCCCTGAGCGAATCCAGACGGGCAGCGTAGGCAGCATCCACTCCCAGAATCTGAGCGGCGCTGATCACATCCGAGTACAGATCGCGAACCAGCTGGTTATCCATCGCACAACCGTACTGCGTGGTCGAATGGAAGCCTTTCGGTCCGTTCTCGGGCGAATTACTGGGCGAAACCACCAGCCAACGGTGCGAAGGTTCCTCGATCATAGTCTCGTCGAAGAACAGCGCAGCCCCCTTCATGACGGGATACACCTTACGCAGGAACTCCACATCGCCCGTATAGAGATAATGCTGCCACAAATGCTGCGTGAGCCAGGCACCGCCCGACATCCACATACCCGAAGGAGCATTATCGATGGATCCCGTAACGCGCCAGATATCGGTATTGTGATGCAGCACCCATGCCGAAGAATCCTTCGTTCCGTACATGATACGGGCCGACTCGGCACCAGTACGGCTGACTTCCTCAATCATCCGGAACAGCGGACCGTTCAGTTCCGACAGGTTGCAAACCTCCGACGGCCAATAGTTCATCTCCGTATTGATATTGACCGTATACTTCGAATCCCAGCTGGGCAGCATCTTGTCGTTCCAGATACCCTGCAGATTGGCGGGCTGTCCGCCGGGCTGACTGCTCGAGATGAGCAGATAGCGGCCGAATCGGTAATAGAGCGCTGCCAGATGCCTGTCGTGCGTGCGTGCAAACTGCGCCAGACGCACGTTAGTCGGCCACTTGGCATACTCATCAGGACCCAGCCAGAGCGTATTCCGGTCAGCCTGTTCCCGGTAGCGCTGCACATGCGATACCCACAACTGCTCCCATCCTTTCCGAACGCCCTCGGCCAGCTGCCGGCGTGCACGGGCCGACTGATCGGCCGACACATCCTGATAGTTGACGAAATTCGAGGCAATCGAGATGTACAGGACAGCTTCATCGGCTCCGCGCACGCGGATGGCTCCGTCGCGCGAAAGCAGGGTACCTCCCTTGGTTTCCACATGCAGACGTCCCTCAAAACGGACTTTATTCTTCAGTTTCTCGTGCGAACCGGTCAGACCTTTCAGCAGCACCTCATTCCCGTCGCTCAGGAGCTGTGCATCCTGCTGCGGAGTGGAAAAGGTGGCCGAGAAAGTGATTCCTTCAGGCTGATCGGACGTAAGGCGGACCACAACGACACTATCGCCCAACGGAGTGAACACTTCGCGCCGATGGTGCACATAAGCCTGCCTGCCGGTCACACCCGGCTGCGTCTGCACATCGTACTCAACGACCGTACGTGCTGAATCCAGATCCAGCACGCGTCGGTAATTGGCATAATATTCGTGATCCTGCATGGTGAGCCGCAGCTCACCGAAGGTCTGGTAAGGCATACCCTGATTGGTAGGCGACTTCACATACTTCGTGCAAAGCGTCTGCGCCTCCTCCCACCTGCCCTCGAACAGCAAAGCGCGTATCTCGGACAAATGGCTGAGCGCTTCCGGATTGGCATTGCTGTTAGGCGATCCGGCCCATAGCGTTTCCTCGTTCAGCTGAATGCGTTCGCTTCCGGGAATACCATACACCATTGCGCCCAGCTTGCCGTTGCCCAGAGGCAGAGCCTCCGTCCACACCTGCGCCGGTTCCTCGTACCACAGGACGTTCCGGTTCTGTGCCGGAAGGGTCTGAGCACCAAGCGTCGTGACAAACACGACGCCGGTTATGACAGATAGTATAAGATTTTTCATAAAGAGGGGGTTATTCGGCTGCCGAAGATCCTTCTTCAGGCTCCTCTCCGCCCGAAAGCTTAGCCATGATCTTATCTTCGATCTCCTTGGCCAGATCCGGATTATCGAGCATGATAGCCTTCGTGGCATCGCGGCCCTGAGCCAGCTTGCTGCCCTCGTAGCTGAAGAACGAACCCGACTTTTTGATGATGCCGTACTCCACGCCCAGATCGACCAGCTCGCCGCTGCGCGAGATTCCCTCGCCATACAGCACATCGAACTCAGCCTTGCGGAACGGAGGTGCAACCTTGTTCTTGACAACCTTGACGCGTACGCTCGAACCGATGGCCTGCTCGCCCTGCTTCAGGGTGGTAATGCGACGTATATCCAGGCGGACCGAAGCATAGAACTTCAGGGCATTACCGCCGGTAGTGGTTTCCGGGTTACCGAACATC
>JAGBQS010000079.1 GCA_017632695.1 Bacteroidales bacterium | reverse complement strand
GGTGGCAACTCCCGTTTTACCCGGAACAACACCTCTTTCAATCATCCTCGATTCCGAAACTTCCGATGGGGTTTATGTTGCTCTCTTCCCTATTGAAGACCAAACGATACTTTTCACTGTCAAAACAGGAAACAACGTAACCTATACTGGCACAGCGACAGCCAAGCTCAGATCCGGAAAGTATTATCCGGTGGAGTTGCAATTGGTTGTGGAGGAATGAGAATGTATTGTATAAAGTGTAGAGTGTAAAGTGAAAAGTGTAAAGTGTAAAGAAACAAAAAGAATAGTATTAATCATAAATATCCCTCTCTATGAAAAACAAACAGTTATTCAGGGCATTAGCCGTTGTGCTATTAGTTCTGTCAGGAGGAATACAGACCGCAATGGCCTATTATTCTACTTGGAATTATTCGGCTACCGCCAAAGATAATGGACAGGAGTCGGACGGCGGAAACTATACCTTCCGCTATGATAAAGCCGACACGAAGGAAAAGTTTATGGATTTCAGGACCTATTACCTGTTCGATGTCAACAAAGGCAGGTTCTTGTGGAACTGGGATGTAAAAGTCAATTATGGAACGGTCGATGACAAGAACACCACACATCTGACCGTTACCATCGAGTTTGCCGATGGTACGCGGACGGATATTGCCCAGGCTGATTTTGTGGGCTATAATGCACCTATGGTATCATGGACTAATCGTCCGATGTATTTCATCCGGGTTCAGGATAAAGGCGATTTCAAATATATGCTTACCGTCGAATACCAGCCGACGGTCGAAGACCTGCAAAGAGGCGTCAGACGCGTTTACATCTGCGGTAAAACAGAATGGAACCAAGGCAAGGACTATCACTACTTCCAGTACGAACGCGACCTGGACATCTCTTCTTATAGGAATATGATGCCAGCGTTCGACGTCGAACTGGACGATAACGGCAACTATCTGTTCTCTGTCAACAAGGCTACCGTTGCCGAGAACATCAAGAAGTGTCTCGACCAGTATTACGAGGCAGACGTATGCTACGGTAACAGCATCTATCAGAAAGAAAGGGTGAAGTTCACCCTCAACCGGGACACCAAGACGGGCGGCACCGACAATGAGGCAAGCTTTACGTTTACGGTTCCGGTCAAATCGTACACCGTACCTTTGCGATTTGCGAAAATCGATTATACGCTCGATATAATGCGGCAAACCCAAGTCTACAGGGGTTCAGACCACTATGCCTATACGGTGGGCGCCGGTTCGGGCAACGATTACAAAATGGGACTGGTAATCCAGCCCTATACCCGAGTGGAAAAACTCACGGTTGAGTTCGACAAATGGAAAAAACAGAACATTATCCAGTGGACACGCAACAAAGAGATTACCGAAAAAATCGACTACTACACATCCGAAACTACCGAGTGCCTGACCGAAGGCACGTGGTATGTGTTACGCTACGATAAGGGACAATCGCCCGCCGACTATACCCTCATTAAGGAAATCAAGGGCAGTTCCAACAACCTGAAAGCCGAAGACAGTAATATTGACTACGACAAGGAATACGTCTATCGTGTAGTATTCCTGCCAACCTTCTTAAAAGACAAGTTCGAGGACAAGCTGACCAATCTGCCCGGCGAATCGGACACCCACACGGAGTATGAACTTTGGGAAGAATCGGCTGTAAAAACCACGATGGAACTGCCTATACGGATGTCGCAGGACCGGACTGACCTGAACGGAGTCCGTCTGACCTGGGATTACAACGTACAGAAATCAGGTTGCGAATGGCGAATCTACAAACACAAACTGGGCGAGAATACCTGGACTCCGGTAGCCACACTGCCCATCGACAGCAAACAAAGCACGGCCTCGTATCTGGAAGAAGGCGGATCGGTGTGCGACCAGTATGTCTATCGCATTGCTACGACCATCAACGATAAAGAACTGTTCTCCGACACGCTGGTATGCAACCTGCCGTCGGGTGCCTACATCAGCGACGTACAGGCATCGACGGGTACCGAGGAGAAGACTGTCATCGTGAAGTGGAAAGTCACCCGACCGGGCGATGACGAAATCGTCTACAGCGTACTGCGCCGTCCGGTTGGAAGTGCCGATTGGGTGGTACTGACCAACGATATTCACGGCAATGCCAAAGAATATACCTACATCGACGACCGTGTGATGGCAGGCTCCTACTACGAGTACTCCATCGAAGCCTTCGGTGCCAAATGTAACGAACAGCTGGTTAAGACCGACTCGAAGGTTGTTCCCGGATTCTCTCAGGCCCGAGGCACCATTACAGGACACATAGCGTACGGAACAGGAACCGCCGTCACCAACGCGCGCGTGAACCTTATTAAATCGAGTGCCGACGAGAGCACCGATCAGGCTCAGTTCTTCTCCCGTTACATTGACGGCGTAGGAAAGGGTCTGCAGTGGAGGGCCGACTCAGCCAACTATGCTAAACTGCTGAACGGTAAGAAGGCCCTGACCCTGCAATTGTGGGCAAAACCGAGTCTTGCCTCCCAAACCGACGATTCCTACCAAAACTGCACCCTGCTACAGCTGGCCGATGCCCTCGCCATCGGCGTTACCAGCGACGACGGATTCAACTACCATCTTTGGGCAATGGATAAGTCGAACGGCGGTGCCAAAATCACCGACTTCCCTTCGCTCGTTTTCGACCCGTTCGATTTCACTCACATCTCAGCAGTTTACCAGCAAGGCCGATGGACCTTCTATGTAGGCAACGACTCCCTCCTGACCGCTACGCTTCCGGTAGCCGACACCAACTGGAACGCTTGCAAGACATCGTCCGACGAACGTCCTACCCTTTCAATAGGAGGCGACATCGGTATCGGAAATCTCTATACCGGCTATGTGGACGACATCCGTCTGTGGAACAGAGCCCTCACCGAAAAAGAGATTTCAGAGAACTATACCCGCATTCTTGGCGGTATCGAATCCGGACTGGAGTTATACTGGCCTCTTGATGAAGGCATGAACGTTCACAGTTACGCCTTCGATGTTTCTTGTCAGGACGGACTTTACAATCTGAATCACCCCGAAGTGGGACTCAACACCACGATAACGGCCACCGTTCCTGAAAAGCTGGGTCTGTACGGCACCACCGATTCCGAAGGTGACTATATCATCCGAGGCATCCCGTTCCAGCAGGGCGGCACCAACTATAAGCTTTCTCCGCAAATGGGCATCCACGAGTTCAAGCCCAATACCCGCTCGATGTTCATCAGTCCGACGAGTCTGACTGCCAACAACATCGACTTCGAAGATGTATCGTCGTTCCCCATGTCCGGACACATCTATTATGCGGGCACCAACATCCCGGCGGCTGGCGTCCTGTTCTATGTGGACGGTGAGCTGCTTACCGGCGACGGTCAGGTGAAACAGACTGATGCCGACGGCTACTATCAGATCTCTGTGCCGATTGGCCGACACTATGTGGAAGCCAAACTCGAAAAGCACAACTTTGTGGGCGGCGGACGCTTCCCGCTCACCGGCACATACAACTTTGACCGTGCCGTTCAGTATGACTTTGCCGATTCTACCCTCGTGAACTTCGTGGGTCGCGTTTCAGGCGGCGAGCGGAATGATACGCTGGCTGTAGGCTTCGGCCTTTCGAACAACAACATCGGCATGGCAACCATCAAGCTGAAACTGAACAGCGATGCGTTCTCGTTCAACTGTCAGGACGATCACATCAGCGATGCCACCCGGCCGCGTTACTGGCAAAGCGATACTGCCAGCATCGAGAGCCATTCCTGGACCGGTACCGGCTACGATTCGAAATACATCTTCATCCGTACTGACTCGCTTACCGGCGAGTTCTCGGCCATGCTGCCTCCGCTGAAGTACATCACGCAGAGTGTGACGATTGACAGTATTCCGGACATCGAATTCGGTTCAACGCCCGAAATCGACCTCACCAATGTACTCGTAACCAGAAAGGATTCCGTCTTGCTGCCACAGTCCGCAGAGGGCGACAGCCTTATGCACACCTATGAGTACCACACCAAGCAGCGATGGGTATATTACGCCAAGCCTCAGGTACAGATGTGGCAAACCGACAACAACGAGGGAGCCTTCGGTCTGAAGGAGTACGAGGGTGAAGACTCGTTCGGAACCTACACCATCGGCAACATCTGGACTCGCGATAACGACGGAAACATCAGTTACACATACAACTATCCCGGTTTCCAGTCCGGACAGAAGACTACAGTCCGTCTGCGCGGCTTCGAGGTTTACGAGAACCGCGATGCCGGCTTCACGGTGGCCGATACGCTGCCCCTTTCCAAACAGGTCATCACCATCAACAACGAGATGTCGAACGAGCAGAAAATACTGCTCATACCGGACGATACCCTCAGCCATCGTGCCGGCGAAATTGTGGACCTGAAGAGCAACCAGCTGGAACTTAACAGGGACGGCTATGCAACCTTCTATTGGACGACCGGCGCTCCATCGGTTACGGCACCGCACACCCGTCAGCTGAACAGTTTCTTCGAGCGTAACGGACGGACCTACAACGGCCCGCAGCTGAACGGTGTGGTTCTGGGCTCGCTGTCGTCGGGCAAGAACTTTGTCACACAGGGTCCCGACCACGTGATGATGATTCTGCGCGATCCGCCCGGAGCCAAGTCGAAGACCTCCTGGACATCGGGTACCACCAAGACGAAGGTGAAGGTTTCTTCACATTCCTTCTATGGTGACGAGAAGATTACCATGGAAGTAAACCTCGGCCTGCGTCTTCACTATCTGTCCGGATTCGGTGTATATATGGATATTACCGATGTAGACAACACCATCGACTTAACCGAAGGTGTACACTATAAGGTGCAGAACGGATGGAACCAGGAACAGACCTGGTCGCTCACCACGACCCAGACCATCTCTACCGGAGGTGCCCACCCGTATGTAAGTTCCAATGGAGATGTCTTTATCGGAGTTTCGACCAACATGCTGTTAGGTGAATGCCGGAAGGTCGGGTTCTTCCGTGACAACAAAGAAGCTGACTTTGAACTGAAGATTGACGATGCATTGAGCGTAGGTGACAGTGTTACCACATCGTTCATGTATTCGGCCTTCGAGATCGAAAACGTGATGATGCCGAAATGGCGTGATACCCGCAATTCGTACATCACCGTGTTCTTCAACACCAAAGATGAGGCTAAAGCCTTCAAGAACACCGGCAACGAGGTTCTTTATGCAACCTGGCTGGACAAGGACGATCCGAACTTCGCCAAGGACACCACTACCTATGTCATAGCCGTTCCTGAATCGTGGGACTGGAAGAAGAATCCCGTGGTGGAAGACAAAGTCCAGTGGTGCAACAACCAGATTGAGAACTGGAGGAAGCAGCTGGAGGACAACGAGGCGGACAAGGTGAAAGCTATCAAGAAACAGTCCGACTACTGGCAACGCAACATTTCCTTCGACGGCGGTTCTTCCTACTCGTACTCATCACGGCACGATACCACCGATGTTACCAAACATACCTACACCCACAATCTGGGTTACATCGGCAAGATAGGTACAACGGCAAAGAACACGGCAGCGGCCATCCAGTACAAGAACAAGTTCATTGTCGATACCGAGAACGGCTGGGCCATGACCGATACCGACAGCGACTACGACGAGAACACCAAGGATTATGCCCAGTTCACCTACTCGTTCGAGGACGGCAACGAATCGACCGATTTCAGCGTTGACATCTACAAGTCGCCGGCAGGTTGGAGCGACATCTTCAGCCTCTTCGGCGGACAGAGCTACAACCCGTATGAAGGCGAAGAAGTGACCCGGTTCTTTGAACCCGGCCAGCACGTGATCAGCAACGGCACACAACGCATGGAGCAGCCTGAGATCCGAATCAGTACAGATGGTGTAATCGGAGCCAAGACGGCTACCCTTACCGACGTGCCTGCCGGACAGCTCGGACAATTCACCCTGCATCTGTCGAACAACGGAACCACCCATCAGGCCAAAGACTTTACCTTCAAGCTGATGGTTCAGGAAATGGCCGATACGCTGGGTCTGGAAATCCTGATGGACGGTGTTCCTGCCAACGGCCGAAGCATCTTTATCCCTCATGGCGAAACGGTCAAGAAGATTATCACTGTGCGTCAGACAGATCAGAGCATTCTCGATTACGAGGGTCTCGAACTCTGGTTCTGCTCTTCCTATCAGTCTATCAAGATTCATGATGCCATATCCTTCAACGTTCACTTCAAGCCCAGCTCCAGTCCTATCGACCTCGTTATCAGCGATCCGGTCATCAATACCGAAAACAAGGACGGCAAGCTGTCTGTGAAACTGACAAACTTCGACCGTCAGTTCCGGAACCTCAAGAACGTAGGCTTGCAATACCGTTATGAAGGTAACAGGCAGTGGACCACCCTGCATACCTACGTAACCGACCGGAAAGACTCCCTCAGCAAGTCGTTCAGCATGCTGCCTCCTACCGGCGACATCCGTCTGACTGCAGACATGAGCTCGGCGACCAACTACCCGGAAGGCACATACTACTTCCGCGCCTTCACCACCACACCGTACGGTAAAGAAGATGTGATGGTGTACAGCGACGAAATCAAGGTAGTCAAGGATATGACCCGTCCGCGCAACCTGACTACTCCGGCTCCAGCCAACGGCATCCTGCGCTATGGCGACGACCTGATGGTAGAGGGCAACGAGGACATCGTACCCGGCTATGTTTCGGACAAAAACATCATCGTGACCGCCAAACTGAACAACCAGCCTGTGGCACACGATGTGGCAGTTCACATCAGCCGTCGCGGAGGCGGTGCCTACTCGGAGAACCCCATCTTCCTGAACGGTGATTTCTCGACCGACTTCTGGATGAACCGGGAAACAGAAGGAACCCTGTTGCAGTTAGGTATTGCCAGCGACCTGTTTGCCCTCCGGTTCTACCAAGGACATGCAGAGCTGAACATTGCCGGAGCCAAGATTGTGAGCGAAAAGACGGTGCCCACCGACGAATGGGTTTACTATGTTTTGAGCTACAGATCGTCCGACCAGACCATTTCCATGCTGGCCGAATACGGTTCGGAGTCCGTCCATCTGTTCGAGAATCAGAAACTGGACATCAAGACTTCCAATATCGTCAACTATATTGATGACAACCGCCTCTATCTCGGACCGATTTCGGCATCCATCCACGATCTGAGCTTCTTCAGCATCTATCGGGATGTCAATGAGGCAGCTGCCACCAAATACATGACGAAGGACAACTACGTTTACGGTCTGGCCAACTACTGGCCCATGAACGAAGGACACGGCTCTATAGCAACCGATACCCGTCATACGAACAACATCATACTTGAGGACAACTGGGTCATCAGCAACACCAACTACATGGCGTTCAACCACTCAGGCAAGGCCTTCGAAGCTGATATTTCGCAAATCAACACAGGACAGGGCGACAGTTATGCCATCGAGATGTGGTACGCTGTGTCCGACTTCCATCCGGATACCATCACTACTGTTTTCGAAACCGGCACAAAACCATCCAACCGGTTGCACCTCTACTTCGACAAACAGATGGATCTGGTGCTCGATTACGGCACAAAGAGCCAGGTTGTGGCTAAGGTGGAAGATTTCCCGTACAATGATCAGATTTCGCACTACGCCCTGAACGTGGTTCGCGGTCAGTCGGCCGGATTCTATGTAAACGGACAGCGTACGGCGGTAATTGCCGAAACCGATGTTCCGCCTATGGAAGGAACGGTCATGAAGATTGGCGAAGATGCAGAGGCATACATCGACGAAGTCCGCATCTGGGAAGCAACCCTTACCGAGGAACAGCTCCTGTCGAACTTGTACAACACCATCGATACGGCCGATTACTATTCCCGCGGACTGGTTGCCTACTATCCGTTCGAGGAACCGGGTGTGGTGAACGGCGTCAGCACGATGGTGCCCAGTGTCAGGAACATGGCCAACAGCCGGCAGGGCGCCAATATGCCCGATTCAGTAATACGCGTTTCCGACAATTACGAGCTGGTCGGATCGGACGCCCCGCTGAAGAATGCACCAGTTGAAAGCCGCATCACAGCCAGGCCGATAGCCTCCGACCGCAAGCTGACCATCAAACTGGAGGAAGGTTCCGGCATCAAGGCCCGCGATGTGGAGGGTACTACACTCAACATCACCATCGATAAGATCCGCGACCTGAACGGCAACGAGTCGGCTCCTATCCGTTGGCAGACCTTCGTACAGCTGAATACGCTGAAATGGCTGAAGGATTCGGTGAACATCAGCAAGAAGTACGGCAGCGACTGCACCTTTGATGTCGGCATCGAGAACCGTAGCGGAAACACCGAATACTACACCCTGCAGAACATGCCGGAGTGGCTCACATTGGTGGACAGCGAACGGAATGACGATATAGATCCACTGAAGCAAAAGACTTTACGCTTTAAGGTGAACCCGTTAATTCCTGTAGGCCGCTACGATGTCAGCATCGGTCTGAAGGGCAACAACGAGATTCTGGAGCCGTTGCGCATCGTAATGAAAGTAAACGGCGAAATGCCGCAATGGAGCGTCAATCCGTCGGACTACGAGAACAACATGAACATCGTCGGACAGATTTACATCAACGGTATCCTGATGGGTAACAGCGACTGCCGTCTGGCAGCCTTCATCGGCGATGAATGCCGTGGTGTAGCCGCACCGAAGCAGATACGCGGAGCAGCCTACGTACCGCTCACGGTGTACGGAACGGCTTATCAGATGATAAACGGACAAGTTGCCGATCTGGACAACGGCATGCCTCTCACCTTCCGTATCTGGGATGCATCGAACGGCATGATTTACTCGAACGTACGCCTGAAACTGCCGGAAGACGATGCGGAAAGACAGCTTCTTCTGTTCGACCCGACCCAAAGTTTCGGCGATTTCTCCAACCCGGTTATCTTTACCAAGAGCGATCAGGTGGAGCAGCCGCTGGCTTTGCGCAAGGGCTGGAACTGGCTGTCGTTGGGCGTTGAGCCTGCCGCCGCCGCAACCAGTCTGGTATTCAAGGATCTGAATTCGTGGAGCGCCCAGCTGAAAGACAAGACATCGGGTGTTTCCTACTGCCGCAACAACATCTGGACGGGCAGCCTGAAGGAAGTACACGCCAATACGATGTACAAACTGCAGCTGATACCGACGGCTAAGACCACCGAAACATCGCAGACACTCAACATCAGCGGTGCTCAGGTGAAGCTGTCCGAAACTCCGGTCATCGTGAAGAAAGACTGGAACTGGATTGCCTACACGCCGCTCACAACCCAGATGCTCGACGAAGCCCTGGCTGGAGCCAACCCGCAAGAGGGCGATCAGATCAAGTCGCAGACGGCTTTCGCCTACTACGGACCGTTCGGCTGGGAAGGCAACCTCGAAGCACTCGAGAGCGGAAAGGGCTACCTCTACTTCAGTACGGACACACAGACTAAGCAGTTTGTTTATCCGACGGTTACCGACACCCGGACCTACAAGCCCCGTCGTGCGAACAGGGCATCAGAGTCCTCCTTCCCGACCGTCGACCCGACTGCATACCCGGACAACATGGCTATCGTCATCAGACTGACCGATGGTTCGGAAGCCGTCACAACGGCCGAAGTGGCAGCGTTCATCGACGGAGAATGCCGAGGCTCAGCCTTTGCCGACGATGATCTCTACTACCTGCTCGTTGCGGGCGAAGGCAGCGGTCAGCCGATTGAGATCCGCATTTGCATAGACGGAACCTTCCTGACGATGACCAACACGCTGACCTACGTAAGCGACGGCAGCCTCGGAACTCCGTGGGAACCATACGTCATCAGCCTGTCGGAACTGACCGGAATCTCCGACCTCAATGCCGACCAGCTGCCGGATGTCTGGTACACGTTGCAAGGTATCTGTTATGGCACCGTTAAACCGACAACGCCGGGCGTTTATATCTACAACGGACAGAAAGTAGTCATCAAATAACCTGAACTGATAAAAATGATTCGCAAATTCTTATTCCTTGCCTTGGTGCTGTCGGCGGCTATTGCCGCAGCACAAGGCACCTACAGGGAAACCGTGATTGAAGATGCTCCGTTCCGGATGGACCCCATACGGGAATACGTGTTCCCCGACCGGGAGTTCCCCATTACCAAATACGGAGCTAAGGAAGGTGGACAGAAACTGTGTACCAAAGCTTTCCAGAAAGCAATGGCGGCATGCAGCAAGGCCGGAGGCGGCTATGTGGTAGTGCCTCGCGGACGCTGGCTGACGGGCGCCATCCACCTTCGGTCCAACTGTAACCTCCGACTCGAAGAAGGAGCCGTTGTTGAGTTTACCGATTCGCCGTCGGACTATCTGCCGGCCGTCCACACCACTTGGGAGGGCGTTGAATGCTACAACTACTCCCCTCTCATTTATGCGTACGACTGCGACAACGTAGCCATAAGCGGCAAGGGTAAGCTGGCTCCGCGGATGAAGTACTGGAAGACCTGGTTCAGCCGTCCGGCATCGCACATCGAAGCCACCCGAAAGCTCTACACCTGGTGCTCGGAATATGCACCGATGCAGGACCGGCAGGTGGCCGATACACTAAGCCGCATGCGTCCGCACCTGATTCAGTTTAACCGCTGCCGGAATGTGCTGCTCGAAGACTTCACCATTCGCGAAAGTCCGTTCTGGACCATCCACATGTATATGTGTAACGGCGGTATCGTCCGGGGTCTCGATGTGTATGCGCACGGACATAACAACGACGGCATCGACATCGATATGTCGAAGAATTTCCTGGTCGAAAACTGCACCTTCGATCAGGGCGACGATGCCGTAGTGATCAAGGCCGGACGCAATCAGGACGCCTGGCGACTGGACTGTCCTACCGAAAATATCATAATTCGCAACTGCACAATCAAAAAGGGCCACACGCTGCTGGGCATCGGTTCGGAACTGTCGGGCGGCATCCGGAACGTCTATATGACAAACTGCAAGATGACGGGCAACGTACTTCGCCTCTATTACGTGAAGACTAACCACCGGCGCGGCGGCTTTGTGGAAAACATCTGGCTGCGCGGAGCCCAGGTGAACTATTGTCAGGAAGTGGTGGCGCTGGCTACCGATGTGGTCTATCAGTGGAAAGACTTCCCGGATTACGAAACCCGTCTCACCCGCATCGACGGACTTCATGTGGAAGATGTGACGGTCGATTCGTGCGAAACGGTCATTACCCTGATGGGCGACAAACGTCTGCCTGCCCGAAACGTCAGCATCCGGAACCTCAAAGTGGGTAAGTTCAAGAAGAAGTTCTGCGAGATAGAGAACGTCGAGAACATTGAACTGTAATAAAATTGAACTGTAAATAAAAAGGCAACTCTCACGAGCTGCCTTTTTCACATTCTATTAGTACCAACTATTTCTTTCTTAACAAGAACTGAATACCTTGATGTGGTATATTCCTCAGTTTGACGGTGCAAAGATACGGGGTTTTCAGCTCATGGACAATACCACTTTTTGGGTATTTTGACGAAAACGGGTACTAAGGAAGTATAATTCATGTTCTTTTCGAATCAAACGACTCTATTTTCAAGCCGGAAATGACCATCCATTCAGTAATACTGACCTGTTTTTTGGCAAAAAAAACGCAAAACTGAACATCTGAACCGAAAATCAGATTACATCGAGCAGAAGACGCCAGAACCGATCCACGCTGGCAACCTCGACAGACTCTTCCGGACTGTGCGGATGACTGATGGTCGGACCGAAACTGACCATTTCCATTTGAGGATAGAGGTCGTGCAGTATGCCGCACTCCAATCCGCAGTGAACGGAATTAACCTTCATGTCCGAACCGAACAGACGAGCATACGACTGGCGTATCTGTTTAGGCAGAGGTCCTCCAAGCGGCTGTTCCCAACCCGGATAGGCTGCCGAAAACTGCACCCGTGCGCCACCCAGAATGAAGCAGCTCTGCACACGCGAAGCAAGCGCCCGCTTCATTTCCTCGTTCATGCTGCGCACCAGAATGGTAACACAGCAAAGACCTGCCCCGTCGGCATGCTCCATGTGAATGGTAGCCAGATTGCTGGAAGTTTCAACCACCGAAGGAATATCGGGAACATACCGGAATACGCCATCTGGAGCCGCTTCTAAAGAATTCAGGATATCGTCCTGCACCTCTTCGGGAAGCAGGCTTTCGGGATCGTCGGTCAGACTGGCCGAAAAAACCACGTCCGAATCGATTCCGCGAAGCTCATAGCGGAAAAGATCTGCATAGTAAGCTACCTCATCGAGCAATTCATCGACCACCTCCTCGGGAACGGTCAGCACAGCCGATGCCTCACGGGGAATGGCGTTACGGACACCTCCGCCCTGCAGCCAGGCCAGACGAGCCTCGTAGTTTACCACCGCATGTTTCAGGAAACGTACCATCAGCTTGCAGGCGTTGCCCCTTCCCAAATGGATATCCATACCAGAATGACCGCCTTTCAGATTACTCAATGTAAGCAGAACCGCCTTATCGCCCTCGGGAATACCTGATTCAAGCCGGTAGCGATAGGTAGCGGTAAGATCGACGGCTCCCGCGCAGCCTACCATCAGGTCGCCTTCCTGTTCGGCATCCAGATTCAGCATACGTGTTCCTTTCAGCCAACCGGGCTTCATACCCCGAACGCCTTTCATCCCGACCTCTTCATCGGTGGTGAAAAGCATTTCCAATGGACCGTGAACCAGATTCGGATCGGACATAATGGCCAGCATGGCTGCCACTCCTATCCCGTTATCTGCCCCCAAGGTAGTCCGGGTTGCCATAATCTTACCATCCACTAAACGCAACTGCAAAGGATCGGTCTGGAAGTTAAACATCAGGTCGGCATCGGCTTGCGGAACCATATCGATGTGCGCCTGAAGGGTGGTAACCTGTTGCGGGTCACGCTGCTGTTCAGCTGCCCGATGCTCCCAGCCTTGGGTAGCAGGCATCAGCACGCGGATATTTCCGGCTTCATCGGTATCGGCCGAAAAACCAGCACTCTCCGCACTCCTTATTATATAGGTACGCAAGGCATCGAGGTGTCCCGACGGATGCGGAATGCGGCAAATCTGTTCGAACTGCGCCCAAAGCGCCTGTGGTTCCAAGTTTTCCATAACTGCGGCAGTTTTTGGTAAAAAAAAGATTCGGAAGAAAGAATGGTTATTCCGGTTTTTGGGAAAGGTTATTCCGGTTTATCCGAGAAACGGAGTTCTGATTCCGGCAGAGAACCTGCATTCTTCCGGATACCCATATAAATCATTGCATAAAGACCAAGCAGGAGGACAAAGCCCTGCTCGATGGTCCAGGCCGTCCAGATAAATGCCTGAACTTCGGGGTCGGTCAGATTCTGTCCGATGCCATAGCACAGCAAAGCCGTACCGACAGCATAGTGCCAGGGACCCAGTCCGCCCTGAACAGGCAACACCAGCGAGAGACTTCCCATCACGAAAATGGCCAATCCTGCCCATCCGTCCAAGTGTTCGGTAAATCCGAAAAAGAAGCAGCAGGTATAACTGTTCAGGTAATAGCAAAGCCAGAGGGCGATACTCCAGAGCAGATAAACCCAACGGTTCGGCACATCCTTCAGGCCGACGATTCCGCGCCACACATTCCCCACAAAACCCGAAACGAATCCATACAGCAATGTGTGTTTCAGGAAGCGGGCGAAGGCCAGTACAAGCAAAACTGCCACCATCAGACCGATCCACAGCCCGGGAGAAACCAGCAGATCGAGGAACTTCTGTCCGCCGTCGCTACCCGAAAGGAACGAAACAAAATGTTGGTGCTCGTGGCCGAAAGCCATCAGCAGCATGATGCCAGCCATCAGCATATCCACCAACCGCTCGCTCACCATCGTGCCGATGGTGGTAGAAAACGGGATATGGTAGTGATGGGCGATATAACTGCAGCGCCACACCTCTCCCACACGGGGCAGCGCCAGGTTCAGACCGTAGTTACCGAAAACGGATACCGCCATATCGTGGGCCGAAGGGTTGATGCCCAAGGTGCGGAGTTGCAGACGCCATCGCAATCCCC
>JAGBQS010000078.1 GCA_017632695.1 Bacteroidales bacterium | reverse complement strand
CTCGTCCGGCACACCGCGCATTCTTTTCGAAGACGAACACCTGATTGTGCTCAGCAAACCGGCAGGACTGTTAAGCACTCCTGCCAAACACATCAGCCAGGAGAACGTCGAAAGCTGGTTACATCGCCAGTACCCCGACGTGAAAGGTCCGATGCTGGCACACCGGCTGGATCAGGCTACGTCCGGACTGTTGGTTGCCGCTAAAGATGCACAGACACACAAACTGCTGCAACAGGGTTTTGAAAGACACACCATCCGCAAACGCTATCTGGCCTGGCTGGACGGCACCGTAAAAAGCGACTGCGGATACCTGTCCCTGCCTCTTTGTACCAATCCCGACGACCGTCCGCGGCAAGTGGTGGACTGGCAATTCGGCAAGACAGCCCAAACCCGATACCATGTGATAAAAAGAAAAGAAGGAAGAACCCTCATCGAGTTTTTCCCTCTTACCGGACGCACACACCAGTTGCGTCTGCATGCTGCTTCGCCCTACGGTCTGGATTGTCCGATAGTGGGCGACAACCTATATAATCTGGAGCCACAAACAGCGTCCGGCAGACTGCTGCTTCATGCTGCCGATATCTTCTTAGAACTTGGGGAAAGGATCCCACTCGAATTCCACGACCCTGCCGGCTTTGAGTGATTGCTGCACATCCACCAGCCGCTGATTATTGCTGCCTCGGAACATCAGGTTCAGATTCCGCTCCTTCTCTATAAACGGACCGTCAACCAGCACTTCCAGATAAGGAAGCATCCGGCTCATGACCGGATCGGCCGACACCTCCTCGAAACGAAAACCCGTATAACACCAGATGGTACGGTGCAACTCCGTAACGATGCGTTGCGCCAGTTCCGTAAATGGCTCCGCCTGATACATCGGGTCACCGCCCGAAAACGTAATGTTTCCTTCAGTCTTTTTCAACCTTTCAATAATCTCGTCGACCGAGGTTGAGACCCCTGCCGTGAACGGCCAGGTTTCTGGATTATGGCAGCCCGGACACGCATGACGGCATCCGGCACAATAGACACTGGAACGCCAGCCCGGACCGTCGACGGTCGTATCCTCTACTATCTGCATCAACTGTATGTTCATAGTCTGCTTAGTTACATTTTTGTTACAATTATGATGCAAATATAGCCATTTTTGCCATTCCATGCATCAATTCATACCAAAAAGTAGGCAAATTTACCGATTTAATCGTCAAACAGTTCCGAAATTACGTTTTATTTTGTATATTTGCACCCAATTTAAGAAAAAATCAAAAGAAATATATTATGCACGTACTGAAGTTTGGAGGCACCTCTGTCGGGTCTATCGCAAGTATCAAGAATGTCAAACAGATTGTCGAGTCGAGAAACGAACCCGTCATTGTTGTCGTATCGGCTTTGGGAGGCATTACAGACCGGCTTATTGCAACAGCCAACAAAGCTGCTGCGGGCGACGAGTCATATCTGGAAGAATTCCAGTTTATCCGCGAACGCCACTTCGACGTTGTCAGCGGCCTCCTGGACGGCGAAGATCTGACATCGGTCAAGATTTTCATTACCGGCATTCTCGATGAGCTGAGCAATATCTACCGGGGCATCTACCTGATCCGGGAACTTTCGGCCAAGACGCTCTGCACGGTAGTAAGTTACGGAGAACGCATCTCAAGCCGTATCATTGCAACCGTTATCAGTCAGGCAGAATGGGTTGACAGCCGCGAAATCATCAAGACAGTCCGTGTTTTCGACAAGAACGTGTGCGACTTCGAAGCCACCAATCCGAATGTCGTAGAACGGTTGGGCAAGACCAAGGGTATTGTTGTCATGGGCGGCTTCATTTCCAGAGACAGTCAGACGGGCGAAGTCACCAACCTCGGACGAGGCGGATCGGACTATACGGCAGCCATCGTGGCATCGGCCCTCAACGCCGAACAGCTGGAAATCTGGACCGATGTGGACGGCTTCATGACAGCCGATCCCCGCGTTATTTCGGGAGCCTATGTCATTCCGGAACTGTCGTTTGTCGAAGCTATGGAGCTTTGTAACTTCG
>JAGBQS010000077.1 GCA_017632695.1 Bacteroidales bacterium | reverse complement strand
GATAAGCGGGGTCACCACCAGCGTCAGACCTCCCAGCGCGATGCCCGGCACCTGGAAAGTGATACTTTTCCCGCCGCCGGTCGGGAGCATGCCGAGCGTCTCGTGTCCTTCAAGCACAGAGGCTACTATTTCTTCCTGTAACGGCCGGAAGGAATCGTAGCCCCAATATTTCCTAAGAATATCTTTGGGAGTCATCCGTTTCAATTAACTATGAATGCATCCGATAGCTAAGAATGCATCCGATGGGTTATTCGTTCACTTCTCCCAGGCCCTGATCGATTTCAACCGAATCGTCCTTCGAGCGGATCAGCTGTGCCAGCACAGAAGCAATCGTGTTGTTTTCGTTCAGTTTGATGTCTTTAACCAGCAACTGGATACTATTGCTGTTGTAGGTGTTTTCCTCGATGGTAAACACCACATCGAAGGGCTTTCCGCTCTTTACGATATCAAACTTGTCGGCCATGTTGAAGGCAATTCCGTTGTGCGTGAAACCTGTTTCGGGATCGACCATCTCCATGCGGATATGTTCGTTGTTGCGTCCCACGAGCCGGCTATTGCCCTGATCCTTGATACGGCGTGCCACAAAGAGCGGTTTGTTGTTGCCGGGTCCGAAAGGATCCATCGGTTTCAGGTTGCGGTACAGACGGGGAGTGACCTCACGGAACTTAACCTCCATGTCGATGTCAAGGTGCTGACGCTGTTGTGCCAGTGTGATATGGTCGTCCACCCACTGTTCCAGGCGGCGGGTCAGTTCCGGAATGTTCGATTCCTTGAGTGTCAGACCTGCTGCATAGGTGTGTCCGCCGAAGTTCTCGATCAGGTCGCGGCAGGAATCGATGGCGCTGTACACATCAAATCCCTGAACGCTTCGGGCCGAACCCGAGGCAAATCCGCAGGCCGTAGTCAGCACCACAGCCGGACGGTAATAATGCTCCGTCAGACGGCTTGCCACGATTCCTATTACGCCCTTATGCCACGAAGGGTTGTAAACCAGGATGGAGTGCTTGTCGGAAATATCCATAGCATCAACCATCTGGAATGCTTCCTCGGTTACGCGTTTGTCCAGATCCTTGCGGCTGTCGTTATACTCGGCTATCCGTGCTGCAACAGCATCGGCCGTCTGTTCATCGCGAGCTGTAAGCAGGTCGACGGCTTCTTTGCCGCACATCATACGGCCGGCAGCGTTGATTCGGGGGCCGATCTTGAAGACGATGTCCGAATTTGTCAGTTCCTTGCCAACCAGGCCGCATTGCTTGATGATAGCTTTGATGCCCGGGCAGGGGTTGTCGTTCAGCCGGCGTAATCCGTAATAGGACAATACGCGGTTCTCACCCGTAATAGGCACGATATCCGTAGCAATGCTGATGGCGCACAAATCGAGCAACGGGTAGAGCATCCCCAACTCGTTCATGCCATTGTCACGGGCAAAAGCCTGCATAAGCTTAAAGCCCACACCGCAAGCCGAGAGGTGAGGATAGGGGTAATCGTCGTCTAAGCGTTTGGAATCAAGCACTGCAACCGCTTCAGGCAGCACATCATCCGGTTTGTGGTGATCGCAGATGATGAAATCGATGCCTTTGCTTTTGGCATAAGCCACCATATCGTTGGCTTTGATGCCGCAGTCGAGTGCTATAATCAGTTTGGTGCCTTCACTGAAGGCGTAGTCAATACCTTTTTCAGAGATGCCATATCCGTCGTCATAGCGGTCCGGGATATAGTAATCAATCGAAGAATAGAAACTGCGCAGGAATTTGTATACCAGAGCAACGCTCGAAGTACCGTCTACGTCGTAATCTCCATAAATCAGGATGTGTTCCTTGCGTCCGATGGCTTCGTTCAGGCGGGCCACCGCTTTGTCCATGTCCTTCATCAGGAACGGATCATGCAACCCGGGTCCGAGTTGCGGACGGAAGAATGTATGTGCCTCTTCCGAGTTTGTTACACCACGCTGTGCCAACAGGTGAGCAACAATGGGGTTTAGTTTGTTTTCGGCTACTAACTCATCCTTGATCTCTTTCTGCTGATTTGTTAAGGTGCGACAATTCCATTGGTAATTGGTCATTATCTTTATTTTTTATAATAAGCGAAAGAGATTCCGGACGTACGGCCAGCAGCCATGCGTCGGCAAATGTTTTGTTTTCGCGCAAAGCGTTCAGATACGTTTCCGCATCGGTCTTTACGTCGAAAGTGTTAATGAAAATACGATAGCGCCCGTCGCGCGGCAGGATGCCCAAGCCGTTATATCCCAGCTTTTCCAGCCGATGCATCTGATATTCTGCATCTTCCTGCGTGGTGCAACTGCAAACAATGATCAGATAATATTTCTGAGGTTTGGTTACTGCAACAACTGGAGCCTCCTGAACTTCTTGAACGGTTTGCTCCGAGCTTTGCTCGCCTGAGCTATCGCGAAGAACTTCTGATACCAGTTGGCCTTCTGAAATTTCCAGGACTTCCTGACTTTCTGCAACCTCTTCAACCGCAACGGTCTCAGCCAGTTGGGCATCAATGGAAGCAAAAAGGACAGAGTCGGGAGTCTGTTCCCAGGTCTCGTCCCACGACTGGGACTCCAGCGTGTTGAAGTGCTTGGACAGCGACTGTGTATTGATGATATTGGCAAAATCAGTGTCCTGTTTGTCCGAAACAGGAATCAGATTGGCGAAAAAGAATGTGAGAACCAACAGAACGATAGCGGCACGGCGCAACCATTTGGTCGGTAATACCACAACATCCTGCCGACGGTATCCGATTTCTATCTTTGGGGTAGCCGGTGCGATTTGCCGGCTTGGTTCTTCGGTCTGCCGTTCAGCCTGCCTTTCTGCCTCGATTTCCTGCCAGCTGCGCATCTTCAGTCCGCTCAGACCAAAACAGCGGGGATCGCGTCCCATCTGGTCGGATGCAATGAATGCAATCTGGCAATCCTGGTTACAGAAAAGGAATCCGAGACGGCCCAGTTGGAATCTTCCCTCGTGTTGCACCTGATTAAGCATCGACGCTACCGCAACGCGGATAGCAGATTCTGCTTCATCGAATGACAACCCTTCCGCACGCATCACAACGTTGGTCAGCATACCGTCGTTGTGATCCATGAAGCGGTTGAATTTAAGCAGTCTGTGGGGAGGTATCAGTTCTCCGGTACGGAGCAGTCGGGCATCGTCCTCCTGCATCATGAAACCACCTATTCCCGGCACGAAAGCATAGTGTCGGGTCATCAGAAGATATTCGATGTATGTTGCGAGTGGTCTCATTTTATTCGAAAAATTTCCGTGCAAATATACTGACTATTTTTCGGAAATGCAAATTAAATCCGAAAAAAGTGCTAAATTATTTTATTTTTTCCACCATTTGTCGGGCAATTTGTTGCGGAAGCCCTTTTTCGATGGCGGTATTCAGATCGCGACGGGCATATTCCTTATCGCCTTTGGCATATCGGATCTGGGCTCGGAGAACATACGACATCGGGTCTTGCGGATTCCGTTTGATCGACTCGTTGATATCTTCCAGGGCGGCACCCATCCGGTTGCTCAGATAGTAGACTTCTGCACGGTCGCGCAACAGGCTCCAGCTTTGCGGGTTTGCCTTGATGAGGGCGTCGTACAGATCGGCAGCCATGGCGTATTCGCCCTGCGCCTTATAGACAATTGCCATTCCGATGCGGCTTTTGGCGCTGTGCGGGTTGAACGAATCTATGAACTCCAGATCCAGGCGTGCGCCCACCGTATCCTGATTCATCAGCCGGCAAAGAGCGCGTTCGTAGAGCCAGGTCTCGTTTTGCGGTTCTTGTTCGAGCAATATCGAATAATCCTCGATGGCGTCATCGTAGCGTTCCATTTCGGCATACAGCTGGGCGCGGTTTACACGGATGGATGGCATATCGGTAAGCAGTGCGATGGCGCAGCTGTAGCTGGTTTCGGCTTCCTGCAACTTGCCTTGCCGGCGCTGGATGGTACCCAGGTTCTGGAACAGCAGACCGTTGCGCGGATTAGCCGGTTCCAGGCGCATGGCTTCCTTCAGACAGTTCTCGGCTTCGGCCAGACTGTCGGCGTCCATATAGTCGAAACTGCGGGTAATCCATTCTTCGTAGGTTTGCGAAACAGCCCGGTTTCCTGTCAAAATGAGCAGTATAACCGCCAGAAAGTATATTTTTATCGGCATATTCTTCATTTTTTCGTGCAAAGATAGTGAATTATTCAAAAAAGTGATTATCTTTGCGGCAACTTTTAGATATTTTTAATAAAAAATGAGATTCAAAATCTTTTGCAGCCTGTTTGTCTTATCATTTCTCTTCATTTTGTCGTCGTTGACCGTTGGCTGCACGGGCGGAAGTACCTCGGGTGAACTTGTGTTCGATAGTCTGCGAACCGATACCGTCATCCCGTTTACCGATCAGTCGGAAAAACCGGCTATCTCGATACAGATGAAGTTCGATTACGCCAGGTCAGGGTCACCGGAAGCAGTATCGGCATTCAATAACAGTATTGTACGTCTGACGCCCGCCCTGACCGAAGGAGAGGCTCCGTTTGCCGCCGACGAGGACAATATCCTCCGCATGATGCAGACGCTGGTAGGCGTATTGTCGGGTAACTACCGTTCCGAGGTTGCAGAGGCCTTTTCCAACTACGATAATCCGGAGGAGATACCCTGGCTTAACTATGAGGCCGACTACGAAGGCTCGGTTCTGGCAACTGTCGGTCCGTTCCTGAGTTATCAGATCATGGCCTATTTTTATACTGGCGGAGCACACGGAAGCACTTTGTGCAACTATCTGGTGTTCGACACTTCGAAGAACAGCGTGGTTCAGCT
>JAGBQS010000076.1 GCA_017632695.1 Bacteroidales bacterium | reverse complement strand
GAGGGTGGCGTGGGCGGCTTCAAGGAAATCATCTGCATGGTGATGGGCGACGGCGTCTATGGCACTTTGAAGTACGAATCGGGCGTACACCGCGTGCAGCGTGTGCCGGTCACCGAGACGCAGGGCCGCGTCCACACATCGGCCGCAACCGTAGCCGTTTTGCCCGAGGCCGACGAATTTGAGGTGCACATCAACGAGGGCGAAATCAAGTGGTACACCTTCCGCAGTTCGGGCGCCGGCGGACAGAACGTGAACAAGGTCGAGTCCGGTGTGCGTCTGCGGTATATGTGGAAGAATCCGAACACGGGTGTTACCGACGAGATCCTGATTGAGTGTACGGAGACGCGCGACCAGCCCAAGAACAAGGAGCGGGCATTGTCGCGTCTGCGCAGCTACATCTACGACAAGGAGCATCAGAAGTATGTTGACGATATTGCCAACCGTCGCAAGACGCTGGTAAGTACCGGCGACCGCAGCGCCAAGATCCGTACCTACAATTTCCCGCAGGGACGCATCACCGACCATCGCATCAACTATACGATTTATAATCTGGCAGCATTCATGAACGGGGAGATACAGGATTGCATCGACCATCTGATTGTGGCCGAAAACGCTGAACGTCTGAAGGAGAGTGAACTATGATCAGGAATATAATATTTGATTTCGGGGGCGTGCTCCTGGATCTGCGTCCCGACCGTTGCATCGAGCAGTTTACGGCTATCGGCTTCCCGCAGATTACCGGTCTGCTCAGTCTGGCGCATCAGCAGGGCGTGCTCGGTCAGGTGGAAGAAGGACTGCTCACCATTGAGGAGTTTTGCGATGCCGTCCGGCAGGAGATGGTCAAGGCCGGCTACGATACGTCAAAGCCGTTGCCCAACAACCGGGCGATTGTCAACGCCTTCTGCAGCATGGCCGACGGCGTGCCCGTTGAGCGTTTAGACATGGTTGCCCGGCTGAAGCAGGAAGGCTATCATGTGGATGCCCTGTCGAACACCAATCCCGTGCATTGGGGCTACTGCCAGCGCTATTTCATCGAGGCCGGTTATGTACCCAACGAACTGTTCGGGCATCTGTGGCTTTCGTGCGACCTGCATCTGGTAAAACCCGATCCCCGTATTTTCCAGGCCATCCTGCTCGAATCGGGCTACGACCCGTCGGAGACGCTGTTCATCGACGATAATCCCGGCAACTGCAAGGTGGCAGGCACCTTCGGCATACATACCTTCTGTCCGCCGGTGCGGACCGACTGGCGGCAGGAGCTGCGCAGCCTACTGAATGCCGAGTCGCTTTAACAGCGCCTCGCGGTAGCTGCCGCCGATGGGTATTCTGACACCGTTCAGCATCAGCGACTGCGGGCCCAGTTCCCGGATGTGCGGAATGGAAACAATGTAGCTTTTGTGAACCCGTACGAACTGTTTTTCAGGCAGGGTTTCCTCGAGCGATTTGAGCGAGTAGAGTGCCGTAATCCGCTTGCCCGTTGTGTAGAACGAAACATATTCATGCTGACCTTCAATGTACAGAAGGTCGGCATAATTTATTTTGTAGAGGCGGTAATCGGCCTTTACCAGCAGATAGCCTTCCTCGTCGGCAGGGGAGCCCTCTTCCTTTCCGGACGCTTGCTTTTCCTGCGCCTTCAGCCGTTCGCCGTCAATTTTCCGGCAGGCTTTTCCGATGGCTTCCTCAAAGCGGCCGAAGACAATGGGCTTGAGCAGATAGTCCACAGCCGAGACGGTGTAGCTGTCCACGGCGTACTCCGAATAGGCAGTCGTGAAGATGATGGCAGGAACCTGCTTGCAGGTACGGGCAAAGTCGATGCCGTTCAGATCGGGCAGATGGATGTCGAGCAGCAGGATGTCGATGCCCCCGGCCTGCACGGCGCGGAACGCCTCCGAAGCATTCTGGCAGGTACCCGCCAGATTCAGTTCCGGCATTTTTTCAACGTAGCCCTGCAGGAGTTTGCGGGCCAGGAATTCGTCATCCACTATCAGCACGTTATACATAGTTCAATACGGTATTTGTGTTTGGTTTCGGTTTTCCGGAACGAGCATTTGTCGCCGAAGATCAGGTTCAGGCGCTGCTGGACGTTGTTCAGACCTATGCCCGAGCGTTCGTTGTCCTTCGTCTTGAATTCCAGGTCCGGGATGGAATTCTCGGCCGTGAAGGTGATCTGTTTCCCCTCCTGGCGCAGGTCGAGGTGAATGTAGCCGTCCGGATGGTCCACGATGCGGCTGTGCTTGAAGCAGTTCTCCACCATCGGCTGGAAAATCATCGGAGGCAGCATCACCGACGGGTTCTCGAGGCTGGTCGTGAACGTGATGTCGGGCTGGTTCTCCATACGGATCAGCTGGAACCCGATGTAGTTGTGAATATAGTCGATTTCTTTCTGGAGCAGCACCGTGTCCGCCTTGCAGTCGTCGGTAATGTACCGGAGCATTTCGGACAGTTTCAGCACGGAATCCGGCGCTTTCTCGTCCTGCATGAGCGTCAGGCTGTAGATGCAGTTCAGCGAGTTGAAGAGGAAGTGCGGATTGATCTGGGCGCGCAGGTATTTCAGTTCCAGCTGCGTGCGGTTCTCCTTGGTCTGCTGACTGATGCGCTTGTGCTCGTCCAGCAGCCAGGCAACCGTTGTAGTGGCAATGGTAGTCAGCAGCAGGAAAACGTACTTCGTGTGCAGGAATTCGCGGGGCGATTCGCCTGCCAGGAAACGCTGTTCCACCTTCGGCGGCAGCACGAGTTTGCCCTCGGCGTACAGTTTGAGGTAAAAATAGGAATCCACTTCGGTAGCCAGCACCGAGAACAGGAACAGAATGCCCAGACAGCACAGGAAGAACCACCAGGGATGTTTGTGCAGCAGACGCGGTATGATCAGATAGTACAATAAAGCCCATGCCGAAAGCATCGGCAGGACAGTCTCGCTGGTGAGGATAAACGCGGTATGGGTTTCCTGATGCAGGGAGGCAATAAAATAGCAGATGGCGTAGATGGAAAGCCAGGCGAAAGCCTTGCTGTATTGCTGTATGAGCGATAGGAAAACGGCAGGTTTTTTCATTTTCTGTGCTTGACCGAAGGTTATTTGGACGGTGCAAAGATACGCAATATTTTGCAAACTCCGCTATACTTTAATTGTAAAAAAAACTTAAAATCGATATTTTGTGCCATTTTTGGTTGATAAACTTCCGCTTTTGGGTGAATGCGGTTTCCCCTTTATTATTTAAATATGTATCTTTGCATCGTTTGTGGCCGGCATGAACGCAGGCCGGAAGGGTTTCCAACCGGCAAAAACGCAGGCCGGAACACCCGAATGAAGCAGAAACAGGAAAAACAAAAAAATAGCAAAGTACAAATGAAAAGAGATTTGAAAGCGTGGTTAATGACTGCGGCAGTTCTGTTCTCAACGATGTCCGCCGGACGGTTGAGCGCACAGGAAGCAGCCGTTGACAGTGTGAGCATGGATCTTGACATGGTTCTGAAGGTTGCGTTGAGCGACAATCCCGACATTCAGATAGCCAACCGGACCATCGAGATCAAGAAATATGCCAAGAAGGAGACCTTGACGGGTCTGTTCCCCACCGTAGATTTCACCCTGGCAGGAACCCGTGGCGTAATCATTCCCGAGGCCAACCTGGGCGGTCTGAAAATCAAGATGGGTACCGAAAAATCCTATACGTGGACCGGTACTGCCACCTTGCCTTTAGTGGTTCCCCAGCTTTGGGAAAACCTGAAAATCAGCCAGCGAACAGTAGAACTGTCCGTCGAGCAGGCCCGTAGCAGCAAGATCAGCACCCTGTCGGCAGTCAAGAAAGCATTCTTCCAGCTGCTGCTGGCACGCGACAGCTATGCGGTACTGAAGAACTCCTACGATCTGGCCGAGGAGAATCTGGCCATTACCCGCTACAAGTACAAGTGCGACATGGTGGCCGAATACGATACCCTGACCGCCTACGTGCAGAAGGTGAACATCGAGCCGGACATGCTCTCCATGAAGAATTCCCTGGCATTGGCCGAAATGCAGCTCAAGGTGCTGATGGGAGTGGACGTCAACGAGCCGATCCGTTTTGTGGGTCAGCTGAAGGACTACGAAGAGAAACTGTTCAGCGACCTGATGCTCCTGAAGGAAGACGACGACATCTCGGCCAACTCCTCATTGGTACAGATCGATATCCAGAAGCAGCAGCTTGTCCTTTCCGAACGGCTGAACAAGCTGGGTTACCTGCCCACCGTTGCCCTGCAGTACACCATGAGCCGCAGCTACTCCGGTTTCATGGGCTATGCCACCACGGCCAACCTGACGCTGGCGCTCAACTGGACCATCTTCGACGGTCTGTCCAAGTACATGAAGACCCGTCAGAACAAGCTGAGCATCCAGAACCTGGATCAGCAGCGCGAATACATCAAGCAGCAGCTGGAAACCTCCATTGCCGCATCGCTCAACACCATCGAGACGGCTGCCGAGAAGGTCGTTTCGTACAAATCCTCCATCTATTCGGCCGAACGTGCCTACGAGATCAATGCCAAGCGCTATGAGGTCGGTTCCGGCATCATGCTCGAGCTGAACAACAGCGCCAACGTCCTGCAGCAGAACCAGCTGAGTTATGTGCAGGCCATTTACGAGTTTGTTTCCGAGCAGGCTACGCTGGAGGAGACATTGGGCAAGATCATAACCGACAAGTGATTCCATTCCGAAAAAAATTAATACAACAAACGATATGAAAACAAGTATCCTTTTTGCAAGTGTGGGTGCTGCCTTGCTTTTGAGCAGCTGCCTCAATCAGAAGTCGACACCAACGACCTTCAAGACCAACGAAGAGCTGGATGCCGTGAATGTAAAGCTGAAACAGGTTTCCAGCCGGATGGTCGATCAGCTGGCCGAGTTTACCGCCAATGTGGAGGCCGATGTGGTGAACGACATTGCACCGCAGAGTCCTGTCCGCATCCGTCAGATCAACGTCGAGGTAGGCGACCGGGTCCGCAAGGGCCAGGTGCTCGTCGTGCTCGACAACAACAGCCTGACTCAGGTGGAATCGCAGCTCAAGAACCAGCGTGTCGAGTTCCAGCGTACCGAAGAGCTCTACAAGGTGGGCGGTGCCAGCAAGTCGGCTTACGATGCCCAGAAGACATCGCTCGACGTCCTCGAGTCGCAGTACAGGAATCTGGTAGAGAACACGCAGCTTGTTTCGCCGATTGACGGTGTGGTAAGTGCCCGCAACTACGATGCCGGCGACCTCTACAGCGGAAGCCCTGTGCTGGTTGTCCAGAAGATTACGCCGGTCAAGCTTTTGCTCGATGTGAACGAGCAGTACTTCAAGGATGTCAAGGTCGGCATGCCTATCGAGAACATCACCCTCGATGCCTATCCGGGCGAGACCTTCCAGGGTAAGGTCAGCATTGTTTATCCTACCATCGACCGCAGCACACGTACCTTCCAGATCGAGGTGCAGATCCCGAATGCCAACCAGCGTATACGTCCGGGTATGTTTGCCCGCGTAACCCTGAACTTCGGTTCGGAGAGCCACGTGCTGGTTCCGGATCAGGCAGTCGTGAAGCAGACAGGCAGCGGCGAACGCTATGTTTACGTTGTGGAAAACGGCGTAGCACGCTACAAGGTAGTGAATATCGGCCGGCGCATCGGTGCCGAATACATGGTGAACGACGGTATCAGCGACGGGGAGCAGGTGGTTGTCTTCGGACAGAACCGTCTGACCGACGGCCGCAAGGTGAACGTCCTGAACTGATCCGGATGTTTATAAACGAAACAGAAACTAATCACTCTTAACTGCTGACAGATTATGAGTCTATACGAAGGTGCGGTCAGACGACCGATTATGACCTCGCTGGTGTTCATTGCCATTGCAATCTTCGGTCTTTTCTGCCTTGCTCAGTTGCCTATCGATCTCTATCCGGACATCGATACCAACACGATCATGGTAATGGAGACCTATGCGGGCGCCAGTGCCGAGGATATTGAGAACAACGTAACCCGACCGCTTGAGAACACGCTCAACTCGGTCAACTACCTGAAGCATATCACTTCACAGTCCAAGGAGAACTATGCCATCGTCACGCTCGAGTTCGAGTACGGTCACGACATCGATGCCCTGACCAACGACGTGCGCGACAAACTGGATATGGTAACATCGTCCCTGCCGGACAATGCAGGCACGCCTATCATCTTCAAGTTCTCGAGCGACATGATCCCGATCCTGATTCTCAGTGCGCAGGCCAACGAGAGCAGGAATGCCCTGTATAAAATCCTCGATGACCAGGTAGCCAACCCCATTGCACGTACTGCCGGTGTGGGTTCGGTATCGGTGGTAGGTTCGCCCAAGCGTACGGTGTACGTGTATTGCGACCCTAACAAACTGGAGGCCTATAACCTGACCGTCGAGGCCATCTCGAGCGTCATCAGTGCCGAGAACAAGAACGTTCCGGGCGGTTCGTTCGATACCGGCAACAATGCCTACACGCTGCGTGTAAAGGGCGAATTCTCCGATCCGAAGGAGATGGAGGACATTGTGGTTTCGGCTTCCGGCAACAAGATTGTTTACCTGAAGGATGTGGCACGTGTGGAGGATACCCTGCAGGAGCGTGCCCAGAAGGTAACCACCTTCTTCACCAACGAGAGCGACCCGAAGGGTTACTCCGGCGAGGAGGGAGCCATGATCATCGTGCAGAAGCAGTCGGGTGCCAACTCGGTAGCCATTTCCGAAAAGGTGCTGGCCATGCTTCCCGAAATCCAGAAGACCCTGCCGAGCGATATTACGCTGGGTGTGATTGTCAATACGTCCGAGAACATTTACGCCACCATCGGCTCACTGGAGGAGACCATCAGCTTCGCCATGCTGTTCGTGGCCGTAGTCTGCTTCCTCTTCTTGGGACGCTGGCGTGCCGTAGTGGTCATCGTCATCACCATTCCGTTGTCGCTTATCGCTTCGTTCATCTACCTGAAGGCCGTCGGTTCCTCGCTCAACATGATCTCACTGTCGTGTCTGAGTATCGCCATCGGTAACGTGGTCGATGATGCCATTGTGGTGCTCGAGAACATTACCAACCACATTGAAAGGGGCAGCGACCCGAAGCAGGCAGCCATTCACGGTACCAACGAGGTGGCCATCTCCGTTATTGCATCGACGCTCACCATGATCGGCGTGTTCTTCCCGCTCACCATGGTTTCGGGTATGTCGGGCGTGCTGTTCCGCGAGCTGGGCTGGATGATGTGTATCATCATGACCGTATCAACCACATCGGCGCTGACGTTTACCCCGATGCTCTGTTCGCAGATGCTCAAGCTGAAAAAGCGCGATACCTGGTTCAGCCGCTGGTACAACCACTTCATTGTTCGCGGTATGCTCGATAAGCTCGACCTTTGGTACGCCAAGCGCATCAACTGGGCTGTGCGTCACCGTGTCATCATGCTCGTGGCCATTGTGGTGTTCTTCTTTGCATCGCTCACTCCAGCCTTCATGGGACTGATCGGAACGGGCTTCTTCCCGTCGCAGGACAACGGCCGAATCTCTGTCAATCTCGAGTTGCCTATCGGTACCCGTCAGGCACGTGCCGAGGAGATTGCCCGCGAGCTGGCCGATACCTGGATGGCCCGCTGGGGTACCGCCGACAAGAAGGTGATCAAGGCCGTGAACTACACAACAGGTCAGGCCGATACCGACAATACCTTTGCCTCCATGCAGAGCAACGGTACGCACATCATTTCGTTCAATGTATCGATGTACAAGGTTGCCCAGCGTCTGTCGGACGAGAGCATGTACGACGTTGGTACCCAGATGCGTGCCGACCTGAAGAAGTATCCGGAGCTGGCTAAGGTGACGGTTACCGAGGGCGGTCAGTCGGGTATGGGCGGACAGACCACTGCCGACTTCGAGATCTACGGCTACAACCTGGCACAGACCGATTCCCTGACACGCATTCTGCGCGAATATATGATGACCGTTCCGGGCGTCAGCCAGACCAACGTATCGCGTCCCGATTACCAGCCGGAAGTACAGGTTGACTTCGACCGTGAGAAACTGGCCAAATACGGTCTGAACCTCACCACAGCCGGCGGTTACCTGCGCAACCGTTTCAACGGTTCGCTGGCCAGCTATGTCCGCGAGGACGGCGAGGAGTACGATATCTATGTTCGCTATTCACCCGAAGTGCGCGAGAACATCGAGACCATCGAGAACATCATGCTCTACGGTTCCACCGGGTCGAAGGTGCGCATCAAGGACGTAGGCGAGGTGGTGGAGCGTTTCACGCTGCCTACCATCGAGCGTAAGGACCGTCAGCGTGTCAACACCCTGAAGTGCGTAGTCAACTCCGATGAATCCGACCTCGGTTCGGTGGTCAAGGCCGGACAGGCTTACATCGAGCAGATGCGCGAAGCCGGCCTGCTTTCGGGCGATACGAACATCCAGATTTCCGGTTCGTACGAGGATCAGCAGGATTCGTTCAAGGACTTGGGCACACTCGGTGCGCTCATCCTGATCATCGTGTTCATTGTAATGGCTGCACAGTTCGAGTCATGGAGCGATCCGGTCATCATCATGCTCATTTCCATTCCGTTCACCTTTACGGGTATCGTACTGGCATTGTGGAGCACGGGCGTCGACCTGAACATCATGTCCATGCTGGGCGGTATCATGCTGATCGGTATTGTGGTGAAGAACGGTATCGTGCTCATCGACTATATCCACCTCCTGCGCGAACGTGGCTACAGCGTTATCCATGCCGTTGTATCGGCAGGCCGAAGCCGTCTGCGTCCGGTACTCATGACCACTCTGACCACCATCCTCGGTATGTTGCCGATGGCCATCGGAACGGGACAGGGCTCGGAGATGTGGCAGCCTATGGGTATTGCCATCATCGGCGGTCTGCTGGTATCTACCGTCATGACGCTGGTGGTTGTTCCTTCGGTTTACTGCGTCTTCCAGGGCTTCAAGATCAACTCTGCACGTCGTGCATGGGCAGCCCAGCTGGGTGTTGAGCGCGAGTGGAAACGCCGCCGTCATGTCTTCAAGAACAAGAAGTAAATTAATGGGAGTAATAATTTTGGGAGTTAATCAATGGGAGATAACAGGAGTTAATAAATGGGAGTTAACGGACGATACCTTTTCTTTGGGGGAAGATATTGGGAGTTAACTGGAGTTAATGGGAATTTCTCCAGCCCTTTGCAGGAGAACCAAACGTCCGTTAACACCACAGGCTGCAAGCCTGTTAACTCCAAATAACTCCAAATAACTCCAAACAAAAATAGTAAGAAATGAAAGCAGTATTTATCAGTTTCGACCAGGCTCATCGCGAGGCAGTCATCGCCGCACTTTCCAGCACCATGATGCGAGGCTTCACCATGTGGGAGCAGACTCATGGACGCGGATCGGAGAATGGCGAGCCGCATTACGGCAGTCATGCCTGGCCGGGCGAGAACAGTTCCATCCTGTCGGTCTGCGACGATAACAAAGTTCCGCTGATCATGGAGCGTCTGCGCAAAATCGACAAGGACAGTCCAAACCTCGGTCTGCGTGCCTTCGTCCTTCCGGTCGAAGATGCGCTGTAAAATGGTTAGAAGTTTAATATAACTTCAGTAAAAAACTGCATCCATATCGGGTGCAGTTTTTTCTTTGCTTTTGTATATGCTTTTTCGACCGAAACAAATTTCATAGAGCCTTCCTTTCAAGACGAAGGCTCTATG
>JAGBQS010000075.1 GCA_017632695.1 Bacteroidales bacterium | reverse complement strand
CTGCAACACTGCAACAACTGCAACATATTTAAGCTGCTAAATCTGTGAAACGTGCTGAAAACTAATGATATATAAAGTTGCTTATCTTGTTGCAGTTGTTTTGCTTCGATCATTTTTGTTGTAGCAAATGATTTTCCATACGACTTTGGTTGACTTTCCTCCCTGAAAAAGTAGACTTTGTACGGCTTTAGTTGACTTTTCAGAAGAAAAGTAGACTTTTCCGAGACCACTTTTTAGGCTCTGAATTACGGAAAAATGCCTAAAGTTGGACTTGTTTTGCATCAAACATCAGGGCAAATAAGTGCCGATTTCTCGCAAGTTTTGCCAGATTGGAGACAACATGTCTGATGCAGTGTTGCAGTGTTGCAGTTCAAAATAAGCCGAATAATGGGACTTTTATGAAGGACAATAGATTTTATGAGTATTATGTGGGCGCAATTTTGCTTTCACATCCCTGATTTTAACACAGGGAAATTTTACCCTGAGTCTAAATCCGCTCTTTTTCTTGCAAATAGTTGGTAAGATTAATAACCAATTAAAGGGAGGGGTAACGGGACGAAAGTTCGGCTCGTCGAAGTTTAATGGACGCAATTTTGCGCTCGTTGAAGTTGCCCGGCGCATTTTTGCGCTCGGGTACAAATATGTGAGCCGAAAATTCGGCCGACATCACGTAAATTTGTATTGACATCGTCTAAAATTCTGCAAAAAAGCCTGCAAATATTGCAATCTATATATTGCAAATTTGCAGACTTTTTGGTTGTTATAGAAGATTGTAAGATAGAAATTGCAATAGGTTTAAATTATATTTGTATGCTGATCTGGGCTGAAAATTCGGCGATTTTCATCCGGTCGTGGGGCACTCCTTCAGAGTGCAGGTTACTATAAAGTAACAAACTGAGGGTGCAGCAAGCTGTACCCCCGGTTATTGAGCGGTGACCCTGTTAGGGTCAAGTTATTTACCATTAGGATATTTACTATTTTACTATTTATTCTACCATTTGGTTATTTACTATTTACAATCCAGCTGAGAGCCCCGACCGGATGGAAAATCGTAAATGGTACATGAACAAATCGTAAATGTTTTTAACCCTTTACTCTCTGACAATTATCAATTGTCAATTATCAATTATCAATTAAAACACTCCTCCCGACTCGATGTCTTCAAGGTCCTGGTAGCCCTCGAGGTCAAGTTCGTCAGGATCATAGTCTTCGTCGCCATACATAGCGCCGGCATCATCGGACAGACCCTTAAAGATATTGTCGATGTCGCCTTCCTGCTTGGGAGCCTTGCCTTTGCTGACAATCACCTCAGGCTGCAGCAGGTGCTTGTGTTCGATGACTTCGCGAACCTGAATAAACAGGTAGCGTTCGCACATCGTATCGAAGAGGAACTGCAGTTTGGCTTTGTTCTTAGCTTCTTCAACCGGAATCAGGTCGCTCAGATGGGTATTGTCCATCAGGTAGCTGTCTTCGCCCTTCTGATCTTCATCGTTCATGTCGACGGCAGTAACTTCCTGCTTCTTGTCCCAATACTGGTCGCACACATAGAATGCCGTCATCAAGTCCTTTTTATATTCGCAGGTCTTGATCAGAATATTGTTCAGATCCTGAAAGGTAGCCTCTGCGTCGATTTCAATTTCACGACGGAAATCATCGACTTCATCGCTGAGAATTACAAATTTGTAGACCATAAATAAGCTATTTTTAATTTACCGGAATGCTAAACAGATTACATATTACCGGCTATGATGCCGCGATCGGAAGTGCGGATGAAGTTCAGGATGTAGTCACGTTCGGGCGAAGCCGGAATCTCGGACTCCAGACGCTCGCAGGCATGCGTGGTGTTCAGTCCGCTCATGTAAATGACGCGATAGCAATCCTGAATGGTCAGCACCTGTTCGGCCGTGAAACCGCGCCGGCGCAGGCCGACTGAATTCAGACCCATGTAACGTGCAGGCGCGCGTCCTACCATAGTGTAAGGAGGAATGTCCTTGGTCAGACCCGAACCGCCCTGAATCATGCAGTAGCTTCCGATGTGTGTAAACTGGTGGATGAGTGTGCCTCCGCCGATTACGGCAAACGGATCGACAACCACCTCACCGGCCATCTGTACAGAGTTCGACATGATGACGTTATCGCCCACGTTGCAGTCGTGAGCAATATGGCAATAAGCCATCACCAGGCAGTTCTTGCCCACCTTGGTAACCATCTTGGAAGCCGTTGCACGATGCACGGTAACGCACTCATGCAACTGAGTTCCGTCGCCGATCTCTACAGTGGTGTACTCGCCCTTGAACTTCATGTCCTGCGGTGTTGTAGCAATACATGCACCCGGGAAGATGTGTACATTCTTGCCGATGCGGGCACCCGGAAAGACGGTTACGTTGTTCTCGATGACGGTTCCGTCGCCAATCACGGTATCGGAATAGATACACGAGAAAGGACCGATTTTTACGTTCTCACCGATTTTTGCGCCTTCTTCAATGTAGGCCAACGGAGATATCAGATTCTCTGCCATATATGATTAAATATTAGCGGGTTGGTACTTACTTGTTCTTAACAATCTGAGCCATGAACTCAGCCTCGCTCACAATCTTGTCGCCCACAAAAGCATAGCCCTTCATCTCGGCAATGCCTCGGCGCAGCGGTGAAAGGAAGTGAACGCGGAATATCAGCGTATCGCCGGGAACAACCTTCTGGCGGAACTTCACGTTATCGATTTTCATGAAGTAGGTGGAGTAGTGTTCCGGTTCGTCCACGCTGTTCAGAACCAGCAGTCCGGAGCACTGTGCCATAGCCTCCACCTGCAGTACGCCCGGCATAACGGGTTCGTCGGGGAAGTGACCCACAAAGAAAGGTTCGTTGGCGGTCACATTCTTGATGCCGACTACATAGTCGTTGTTCTCGATTTCGATAATCTTGTCCACCAGCTGCATCGGGTAACGGTGAGGCATTACGGCCTTGATGGCGATGTAGTCCATTACGGGAGCCTTGTTCGGATCGTAAACAGGAGCCTGCACCTCGGTACGCTTCACATCCTTGCGTACGGCACGTGCCAGCTTGTTGTTCATGCCGTGACCGGGACGGGTGGCAATGATGCGGCCCTGAATGAAACGGCCCACCAGAGCCATATCGCCCAGAATGTCGAGCAGCTTGTGACGTGCTGGTTCGTTGTCCCATTGCAGCGGACGCTTCTGCACATAGCCCAGGGTATCGGCCGAAGGAGCATCGGCGCCGATCTTGGCTGCCAGCTGGTCGAGTTCCTCCTGCGGCACCTTCTGGTCGTAGATCACCAGCGCATTGTCGAGGTCGCCGCCCTTAATGAGGTTGGCCGAAAGGAGCGGCTGGATTTCGCGAACGAATACAAAGGTGCGTGCCGCAGCAATCTGGCTGTTGAACTCGCTCATCTGGTTCATGACGGCAAACTGGTTGTTCAGCACGGGCGACGGGTAGTCAACGAATGTGGTTACCGAGAAATGGTCGTCCGGATAGATCTCGAGCTTGATATCCTTCTCGGGATCCTCGACGGTATACTTCTTCTGAATGCGGAAAACCTCACGCTTTACTTTCTGTTCCTTGAGACCTACTTTTTCAATCTCCTGAACGTAGGGCAGGGCAGAACCGTCGAGAATAGGGAACTCCGGTGCATTCACCTTGATGGCGCAGTTGTCGATGCCTGCACAGTACAGGGCTGCCATACCATGCTCGATGGTGCTTACAACAATATCGCCTTTTTTGATAACCGTACCGCGGTTGGTGGCTGCCACATTGTCGGCAATGGCCTCAATTACGGGCTGACCTTCCAGATCGGTACGCTGAATGGTGTATCCTGTGTTGGGTTCGGCAGGGCAGAAGGTTACTTCAATCTGCAGGCCGGTATGCAGGCCTTTGCCTTTCAGGGTAAAGGGTGCTGCAAGGGTTTGTTGGAATTGCATTTTGTTGTTAATAAATTATATGTTGCAACAGCCGTCTAAGAGTGTGCTGCTGCAGGATCTGTTATTTTTTAGGTTGATTACTTTTCGTTAATGGCTTTGCGCAGTTCTTTCAGTTCGGCCTGCATATCCGGCAGACGCTTGAAGTAAACCGCCTGACGTGCCCAATCCTTGGCAGGAATGACGGGGGTTCCCATCAGCACGTTTCCGTCCTTGATGTTGCCCGGGATTCCCGACTGGGCACCGAAGATGTTCTGGTTGCCGATGGTAAGCTGTCCGGCAACACCCACCTGTCCGGCAAACGTGTTCCAGGCACCTATCCTGGTAGTACCTGCCACACCTACCTGTGCGCAGAAGATGTTGTTCTGATCGGTTACAACGTTGTGGCCGATCTGTACCAGGTTGTCCAGCTTGGTGCCCCGGCCGATAATGGTATGACCCATTGTGGCACGGTCGATGGTGGTATTGGCACCCACTTCGTTGTCGCCCTCCAGAATCACGTTGCCGATCTGCGAGATCTTCTGCAGCTGACCGTCGACGGGTGCGAAACCGAAGCCGTCGGCACCGATCACACATCCGGCATGCAGAATGCAGTTGTCGCCGATCACGCAGTCGTGATATACCTTGACGCCGGCATAGATCTTAACGTTCTTGCCCACCTTGACGTTCTCGCCCAGATAAACCTGCGGATAGATCTGCGAGCCTTCGCCGACGGTTACGCCCTTGGCCAGATAGGCAAAGGCACCCACATAGGCATCGGCCGGAACCTGTACGCCTTCGGCAATGAACGCCGGCTGCTCGATGCCCTGTTTCTTGGGGTTCAGGGCGGCTTCAACCATATTCAGCAACTGACCCATGCAGGCACGTGCATCGGCAACCTTGACCAGCGTCGGACGGATGGTCTTGGTCCGGTCGATTTCAATCTTGTCGTCAATCAGCACCACGCTGCTTTCGGTGGTGTAGAGGAACTCGGCATATTTCGGATTGGCCAGGAACGAAAGGCGTCCGGGCTTTCCTTCCTCGATTTTGGCGAGGTCGCTGACCTGAACGTTCGGGTCGCCGATTACCTCACCGTGAAGGAACATAGCAATCTGTTGAGCTGTGAATTGCATCTTCTTTGGGATTTTAGTCTTATACGGTGCAAATATAGGTAATAAATATGAATTACGCGCGTAAAAAACAGAAAAAACTGCATTTTTTGAATATTTCGGTCCGTTTTTCGGCCATTTTTGTGCGATAAGGTACCCAATTGTGCAATGTTTGTGCAAAAAATGTGGGTTAATCCTTTTCGAATCTGGCTTCGAAATGCCCGTCCTGATCCATGGGCGAGATATAGAAACGGCCGGTTTCGCCGGGTTGCAGGTGACGGTCGGACCACAGACGTGCAACCACACCCATGGTGCATCGGACGTTCATCTCGACGCATGGCATGATTCCGCGGTCGGTTATCATCATGTCGATGCCCACATAGCCGACTTCCCACGGGAGGTGGAAAAACGGATGGAACAGACCGGTCAGCACACGGACCAGCGCATTCTGCAGTTCCCGGAAGGGGGGGGATTCGCTTTCTCTGCTTCCTGTCTGGCAGCTTCCTGCCGGCTGCGTTTCATTCAGTATCGAAGTCAGACGTTTTTCGATTTCTGTGTCCGATAACAGATACCCCTGCCGGTAAGTGGTGCCGTCCCCGCCGTTGTCGAATAGCGAAAATCCTGCAAAACGGACATCTTCGCTACCTATATAAAAGAGCATGGCGAAGTCCTGCTTCTTGTCAAGCCAGCGTTCGCCCATCATTCCGCCCATCCGGCGCAGGGCAGCCGAAGCGCGTTTCAGCAGCTCGTCCTGCGGCGTGTGCCAAAGGATCAGTCCCCGGCCGCTGCTGCTCCAGGGGGTCTTCAGTACAAAAGGCAAACGTTGTGCGTTATGTACATTAATATAGTTACGCACATCGTCAATGGTAGCCAAAAACTGCGGCATTTCGCCCTGATAACCCAGCTGCTGCAGGATATGAATGGTGGTCTGCCGGCTGGACAGTTGCCGCAAGGCTTCCAGCTGGGCATCGTCTGGCAGCTCCTTCAGCGGGATGCGGCAGGCTTGGTGCAGATACTGGCGCGTGTCCCAGTCCCAGCCCCAGGGCAGCGGACGGGTACGTCCCTGATTCCAGATGTCGGCCAACCAAGCCAAATCCTCCTGCAACCTTAGGGCAGCTGCGGGAGGATTGAAGTGTCGGACCCCGTTACCGAGGGCTATGTCGTGCGACGGATAGAAAAGCATCGGTTATTGGAGCAGCGTTCCTGCCAGACCGTAAAAATGTTGATAGAACGCCGAAAATGTGTAGAAGGTCATAATCAGGCTGGCAACCAGCTTCAGACCCGTAGTCAGCAGGAAGGCCACGAAAGAGAGGAATGCAACCTTGACGGCTTTGCCCAGGTTGGATTCGTGAATAATCTCGCCGATGAATGCCCCGACCAGCGGACCTACTATCAGGCCGATGGGCATGAAGAACAGTCCGGCAAATACGCCGATGGTGGAACCCCAGATGGCTGCCTTGGAGCCGCCGCCCAGCTTGGTGAGCCAGATGGGAGCCACATAGTCGAGCACCGTAACGATGACGGTTACCAGAAGCATGACGATCAGCAGCTCAAGGCTGATGTATCCGGGAGCTGCCGCAGCAGCTATCAGCAGCGAGGCATAACTGAGCGGAGGACCGGGAATGGCAGGTACTATGGCACCGATGATTCCTACCAGTGCAGCCACAATTCCCAGCAGAATGAGTATGATAATCAGTACTTCGATCATGTCTGTTTAATTTAAAAGTGTATTTCTTGCCGCCTGAAAACGGCTTTCGGTTACGAAATGTGCTGCAAAGATATATAAAAAATCTTAAAAAGTTGCTTTTTTGCTATTTTTTTAATAACTTTGCGCCACATTTAACATAACAGAGCCGTCAAAATTAACAACACGACAATGAAAAAACCGTTCATTCTGGCATTCGCCGTTTTGCTGGCAATCGGAACCGCCGATGCCAAACCGAAGAAATCTTCACCAAAGACCCCTTGGCAGCAGGCCGACTCGATCGTCAGCGCCATCCGTAAAACCAATTTCCCGAAAAAGACCTACCGCATCACCGATTTCGGTGCCCGTGCATACCGTCCGGATGCTCCTGTAGCTTTGGCGCACGATGCCATCAATCTGGCTATCACCGTCTGCAATCAGGAAGGCGGCGGAACGGTCATCATTCCCGATTCGACTTATATTACGGGTCCCATCACCCTGCTGAGCAACGTGAACCTGCACCTGGAGGATGGTGCCGTACTGAAGTTCTCAACCAATCCCGACCTGTATTTCCCTGCCGTGCTGACCCGCTGGGAAGGCATCGACTGCTACAATACCCATCCGCTTATTTATGCTTACGGAGCACAGAACATTGCCATTACGGGCAAGGGTCTGCTGGATGCCCAGGGCAGCAACAGCAACTGGTGGAGCTGGTGCGGCGCCGCACATTTCGGATGGGAGAAGGGCAAGATCAGCCAAAGCGGTCGCGACGGTGACAAGACCAAAGGTCCGCGTGCCCGATTGCTGCAATGGGGCGAAACGCAGACTCCCGTGCATGAACGTGTATTCACCAAGGAGGACGGTATGCGTCCGCAGTTTGTGAACCTGTTCCGTTGCAATACGGTGCTCATTGAGGATGTTACCCTGCAGAACTCTCCGTTCTGGGTGCTGCATCCGCTGTTCTGCAACGATCTCATCGTGCGCGGCGTCAAGGTCATCAACGAAGGTCCTAACGGCGACGGATGCGATCCGGAATCGTGCAACCGCGTGCTTATCGAGAACTGCGTGTTCCATACCGGCGATGACTGCATTGCCATCAAGTCGGGCCGTAACATGGACGGACGCAAGTGGAATACGCCAAGCCAGAATATTGTGGTCCGCGGCTGCAAGATGGAGGACGGTCACGGCGGTGTTGTGATCGGTTCCGAGATTTCGGGTGGCTACCGCAACCTGTATGTGGAAGACTGTGAGATGGATTCGCCGAATCTGGACCGCGTTATCCGCATCAAGACCAACTCGTGCCGTTCGGGTATCATCGAGAATATCTATGTGCGCAACATCAGGGTAGGACAGTGCCGCGAGGCTGTTCTGCGCATCAACCTGAACTATGAGCCCAAGGAGGTCTGCCAGCGCGGCAACAACCCGATTGTGCGCAACGTGAACCTGGAGAACGTTACCTGCCAGAAGTCGCAGTTCGGCATCATCCTGAACGGTCTGGACGATGTATGCAACATCTATAACATCAACCTCAAGGATTGCGAGTTCAATGGCGTGAAGCCGAACAAGCGCTATGGTGGCGGTGTGATCGGCAAGGAAGGAAAATACCGCGATATCCGTTTAAATAATGTAAAGATTAACGGTGAACTTGTAGAATCACCATCTGATGTAAACTGAAATGAAAAAGTTTCTCTTATTTGTCTTAGTAGGGATTACGCACGGCATCATGCTTGCCGGAGTTATAACAGGCAAGGTCATCGACGAAAAGGGCGAGCCGCTTGAATTCGTCAACGTTGCAGTATACAAACAGGGCGAGACGGTTCCGCACAAGGGCGGCATCACCGACGAGACCGGCCGCTACGAAGTGGATGGCGTTGCCGACGGAACCTACACGGTACAGTACACCTTCATGGGCTTCCAGGACGAGTCGCGTACCGTTAGCGTGAATGCCAACAACAAGCATCATGCCCGTGTCAATACGGTCCGCCTGAAGGAAGACCGAGCCGTGCTGCAGGAGGTAAGCGTTTCAACGCAGAAGGCTGCCATGAAGCTCGACATCGACAAGAAGGTGTTCGATGTCAGCCAGAATATCACTACCGCCGGTCTGTCGGCTTCCGAAGCGCTGGAGAACATTCCGTCGGTGGAGGTTGACCAGGAGGGCAACATCTCGCTGCGCGGTTCGCAGAGCGTTACCGTCTGGATTAACGGCAAGGCGCAGGGTCTGACGTCCGACAATCGGGGCGACATTCTTCAGCAGCTGCCTGCCGAGAGTATCGAACGCATTGAGGTGATTACCAATCCGTCATCGAAGTACAGCCCCGAAGGTTCGGCCGGTATCATCAACATCATCCTGAAGCGCGACCGTAAGGCTGGCTATTACGGCGGTGTTCAGCTTAATGTGGGCAAAACCAAGGGGGATGATCCTCACGGACGTCTGGCCGCCAACATCAACTATTCGAGCGGTATTCTGGAGGCCTACGCCAATGTGGGTCTCGGACGTCGTGTACGTTCCAGCAAAGGCTTTACCGACCGCGATTTCCTGGATACAAAGAACGATGATTTCAACTACGGCTTCCTGAACTCCAGGTTCAAGGGCGGCGGCAAGGGAACCAATCTCTTCGGCCGTGCAGGATTTACCTGGCACTTTACTGAGAAGGACGAGATCGGTCTGTCGTACATGGGTATGAAAGGTTTGGGCAAGCACGATCATCCGACCGACTATACCTATCAGCAGGGCTTTACGTCCGATGATCCTACGCTCTGGACGGCTTATCCGTCGTTCAGACCTTACAACAGCCGGCGCCGTTCTTTCAGCGGCGATTCTCCGCTCATGAACAGCGTCAGCCTGAACTACCATCACGAGTGGAAGACCAACCATACTTTGGATGCCGTCGTATCGTACAGCAAATGGCACGCCGACCACGAAACGGGCTACGACCAGTACACCGACTATCTGGATCAGTCGGGCAATGTGACGGAATCGGCCGAGTCGCACCAATGGCAGGAGAGTTGTATGGGCAACAGTCACGTGGATGCCCAGCTGGATTATGTGCAGCCGCTGAGCGAGACCTCGAAGTTCGAGGCGGGCTATAAGGGTACCTGGTTCCACGAGGACAGCCCGACGGAAACCTGGAACGACCGGCAGAAGTCAGAGAACGTATATTCGCTCTACAACCGGTTTGTTTACGACCAGCACATTCAGGCGCTCTATGTAAACTATCAGAACCGCATCGGCCGTAATTTCGGCTATCAGGTAGGTCTGCGAGGCGAGTACTGGCAGGTGGAGACCGAATCGTACAACTACGATCAGGAACACGGTACCAGCCATCTGGGTGCCATCGAGACGGTTCCGAAATATACCAAGGACTTTTTCCAGCTTTTCCCGACCGTTTTCCTCAGCTATCAGCTGCCGGCCAATCAGGAACTGCAGGTTAACTATACGCGACGTCTGTCGCGTCCGTGGGGCGGACAGCTCAACTCGTTCAAGAATATCAATGACTCGACAAGCATTTCGTACGGTAATCCTTCGCTGACACCTACCTACACCAACAGCTTCGAACTGAACTATCTGAAGAACTGGGACGATCACACGCTGTCGGTTTCGGCTTATTACCGTCCGTCGTCCGATGTGATTCAGCGTATTTCCTATTTGCAGGACGGAATCCGCTATCAGACCAACGAGAACATCTCGAAGGAGGTGTCAAGCGGTCTGGAGGTGATCGGCAAGAACAAGCTGTTCCGCGTCATCGATCTCACTACAACCGTTAATGCCTATTATTATAAGCTCGACGGCGGTACATTCAATATCCTCGATCAGGGACAGATGCACAGCGTTTCGATTACCTCCGACGAGGACTTCTCGTGGAATGCCTCGATGATGGCTCAGGTTACCTTGCCCTGGCAGCTGGCTTTTCAGGCTACCGGCCGGTACAATGCCGCCCGCGTGATTGCTCAGGGTAAACGCGATGCGAATTATGCCCTTGATCTGGGTCTGCGCCGTTCGTTCTTCGACAAGAAGCTGACCGTTAACCTCAACGGCCGCAATGTGCTCGACAGCCGCAAGATGCGTGCCCATACGCATGCAGCAGGCTATCGCCAGCTGAGCGAGAACGTCTGGGGTTCCCGCCGTTTCGGCATCCAGATCTCGTACTCCTTCGGTAACATGCGACCCAAGATGCGCGAACGCGGTGAAGGCGGCGAAGGCGAAGATCAGGATCATGGCGGTTACAGCGAAGGCGGAGGCGAGGAGTGATTCTTGGAGAGTGTAGAGTATAAAGTGTAAAGAGTAATGTAATTAAATTCAGATTTAAATAAATAATCAAACATGGGTAAATTGCTACGGTCAAATTAAAACAATTATTTCACTATGTTTGAAAATCTTTCCGAGCGTCTTGAACGCTCATTCAAAATCCTGAAAGGCGAAGGCCGGATCACCGAGATCAATGTGGCCGAAACGCTGAAGGATGTGCGTCGCGCCCTCCTGGATGCCGACGTTAACTACAAGGTTGCCAAAACCTTTACCGATACGGTGAAGCAGAAGGCATTGGGTATGAACGTGCTTACTGCCGTGAAGCCGGGTCAGATGATGGTCAAGCTGGTACACGACGAGCTGGCTCTCCTGATGGGCGGCGAGGCTGTAGAGCTGAACCTGAAGCCCAATCCTACCATCATCCTGATGGCTGGTCTGCAGGATTCGGGTAAAACCACGCATTCGGGCAAGCTGGCGCTGATGCTGAAGGACAAGAAAGGACGCAAGCCGCTGCTGGTGGCCGCCGACGTTTACCGTCCCGCTGCCATCGATCAGCTCGAGGTGGTTGCCAGCCAGGTGGGCTGTCCGGTTTATACCGACCGCGACTGCAAGGATCCTGTCCGCATTGCGCTCGATGCCATCCAGCAGGCTCACCAGAAGGGTAACGATGTGGTCATCATCGATACCGCTGGCCGTCTGGCCGTCGACGAACAGATGATGCAGGAGATCTCGAACATCCGGAAGGCTGTCAATCCGACGGAAATCCTCTTTGTGGTCGATTCGATGACCGGTCAGGATGCCGTCAATACTGCTAAGGAGTTCAACGACCGCCTCGACTTTACTGGCGTGATTCTTACCAAACTCGACGGTGATACACGCGGCGGTGCTGCCCTTTCCATCCGCACGGTGGTTCAGAAGCCTATCAAGTTTGTGGGTATGGGCGAGAAGATGGATGCCCTGGACGTATTCTATCCGGAACGTATGGCTGGCCGAATCCTCGGAATGGGCGATGTGGTGAGCCTCGTGGAACGTGCCCAGCAGCAGTACGATGAGGCCGAAGCCAAGAAGCTGCAGAAGAAGATGATGCAGAACAAGTTCGACTTCAACGACTTCTTTGCACAGATTCAGCAGATCAAGAAGATGGGTAACATCAAGGATCTGGCATCGATGATTCCGGGCGTCGGCAAGGCCCTGAAGGATGTGGAGATTGGCGACGATGCCTTCAAGAGCGTTGAGGCTATCAT
>JAGBQS010000074.1 GCA_017632695.1 Bacteroidales bacterium | reverse complement strand
AGCAGGCAATATTGCGATAGGCATTGTCGATGGCCTGCGCCAGTTCGGCATCAATCATCTGCCGTGCTTCATCGAACTCTGCTGCCGATACCTGCAATTCGTTCAACTCGCAATGGTCGAAACGCGCCTCAAGTTCTTTAAGAACACGGTCTCCGCCTTCGCGGATCTGCTGAAGCAGGCCGCTTACCAGATCACGCAACTGGCTGTTATCGAATGTGGGGCGCTTAACGATTTCCGGCCACTCACTCCGGTCGGGGAATAAATATGTTGTCATCGCTTCAGATTACAAAACCATCTTTTCGATGTTCAGGGCAAGGATACCCTCAGCACCGGCTGCCTTCAGTTTGCCTACCAACTCCCAGAAAGTCTTCTCCTTAATAACGGTATGGATGGAATGCCAGCCTTGAGTTGCCAATGGGATGACAGTCGGAGCCTTCGAGGCAGGAAGCAGGGCAAGAACGGTTTCAATCGAGTCGTCCGGCACGTTCATCATCACATATTTCTTGTCTTCGGCAGAGCGGACTGCCTCGAAACGGAACAGCAGTTCGTCAAGAATCTCCAGCTTCTCGGCAGACAGGTTGTTGTTTGCCACAAGTACGGCTTCGCTCTCAACAACCACCTCAACTTCCTTCAACCGGTTGCTGACCAGCGTCGAACCGCTTGAAACGATATCGAAAATAGCATCGCCCAAACCAATGTTAGGCGAAATCTCCACCGAACCGTTAATCACATGAATATCGGCCTGGATATGATTCTGGTTAAGCCACTCGCGCAAAATACCCGGATAACTGGTGGCAATTTTCTTACCGTTGAACCAATGAATACCGGGATAGTCGATAAGCTGGGGAATGGCCAGCGACAAACGGCACTTGGAGAAGCCCAGAGCCTTGACGATACGGGCATCCTTATTGCGCTCCTTAAACTCGTTAAGACCCACAATACCTACATCGGCCACACCGTTAGCCACACACTCCGGAATATCGTCATCGCGCAGATAAAGCACTTCGACCGGGAAGTTGCTCGATGGGATAAGCAGAGTCCGCTTGGCGTTACTCAGTTTGATACCGGACTCCTTCAGGAGATCCATACAGTCGTCAAACAGACGACCTTTGCTTTGAATGGCAATACGCAACATCTTGTAGCAGCAGTTTTATGATTATAATTCGTAACTTTAATGATTCAATTAAAAACCTTTCGGCATCGCCATCGGCTTCTCCATGCCCTGAATGATAAGGGTGCACAGATTGAACTTCGCACGGCTTTCGGCCTCGCGCGGCGTATATTTCAGAGCGCGGGCATAATTCTCGCGGGCCACAACATAATGATCCATCACCTCCTTGGTCTTACGCTTCTTAGCCTTCAGATACTTGTTATAGCCAATGGCGAAATGGGTGTTGCCGATATACTTGTAACAGTAGGTCAGGTCGTTGAAGTGACGTTTCTGATCATGTTCCGTATCTTTCAGCACCATATCGAGTACCTTCATGTTGTACTCGAGGGCCTTATCCAGATTACCCTGCTTATAATAAACAGATGCGATGTTGAAGTTCAGGTTCTCGTGAGCCTCCTGGTTCTTTCCGGGAGCCAGGTTCTCCAGATGATTCAGCCGTTCCCCAGCTTCGCGGAAGTAACGGTGTGCATCTTCCAGATTATTGGCAAAGTAGGCCGACAGACCGCGCAGACGCAACGTATTGAACTGGAAAAGCGACTGCTGGTTCTCGTTACCTTCGAACAGCCAGGGGGCAGTTGCATCCACCTCCCGGTAGATACTGTCAGCCAGCAGGTACTGAGCCTGATCGGCACAAAGCGGAGCCATGCTGTAAAGAATACGAATCCGCTCAATAAACTGTACGTTAGGCATCTCGGCTCCCAGATACTCAAACAGCTCATAGCTTTTGCGCAAATGAGCTACGCTTTCCTTGGTTTCGCCCAGACGGAACTGAATACAGCCCATGGCATAGTGCAGACGTGCCCGCTGCATGGCATCATAATGCGGATCGCCCAAAACATTCACCAGACTGTCGTAAACCATAACCGAACGGTTTCCCCAGCGCAGGGCATCGTTAGGACGGCTTCGGCGGTATGCATTCAGTGCATGCAGCGCCAGCACTTCGGCATAGGCCCGGCGGTCGACTCCTGCCATCCGGTTGCGATAAGAATTCATGTAAGGCTCGGCCAGATTTCCCTGATGCAGGTCACATGCCACATGGGCAAACAGGAACAGGGCACTCAGATTGGTCGAATCTGAAGAAATAACCTGCTGCATAATCTGCAGACCCTGCGAAACACCGAGTCTGTCGCCCGACAGCTCAAGCAGGATCACATAACGTTCCAGACTGGCTCCTACCGGTTCGCCGCCCTGATATCGGTTCACAAGATTCTGGTTCCGGTAGCCGGACAAGGCATCCGTAATATTTCCCTCCTTTACCTGTTCAAGGAACGGACGTTCCCAATCGGGCACGTTCCGCAAATTCTGGCTGGCCAGAAAATCGATGTATGTCTGTACTGCGGCCAGATGGTTATACAACGACTGGCCTTCCAGTCCATGAACCTTGGTATAAAATTTCTTCGCTCCTTCACAAAAAGTTTCATACTGAGAGTGAATGGTGTCAGGGGAGACCAGAGAGACGGCACCTCCCAAGAGAATCTGGGCAGAAAGGGATCCTGCCATCATAACAAAGACACTGAGAACTAAAAATAATTTTTTCATACTTGTGAGTTTTTTTTGCACGCGTACCTTAATAAATAATAAATTTAGCGCACAAAGGTACACATTTTCTTTGAGAATCGGGCACTTTTAAGCGCAAAAAAACATATTTTTGCCATTTTTTACGCTAAATTGCCAAATTGTTAGCACAAATCGTTCCAAAAATGACAAAATTATCGTATCTTTGCCACATGAATAAAGCCAAATATACACAACGCGCCAAACACAGTGACGAGGTTCATCTGGACTTCGATGACAAGGTGAAGGCCAAAAAGAATCTGGGTCAGCACTTTCTGACCGATCTGTCGGTAGCCGAAAGGATTGCCGACACACTTGCGGACTTTCACGACCTCCCCTGTCTGGAAGTAGGGCCCGGTATGGGTGTGCTTACCCAGTTCCTGATCGAGAAAAAATACAATCTCAAAGTAGTGGAGCTCGACGGAGAATCGGTTTCCTATCTGCGCCTGCACTACCCGTCCTCACTGGAGCACCGGATCATCGAGGCCGATTTCCTGAAACTCGACCTCAGCAGTCCCGAAGTGTTCGGCAACCAGCCTTTCTGCCTGATCGGCAATTATCCCTACAACATCTCCAGCCAGATTTTCTTCAAGGTCATCGACTGGCGCGACCAGATTCCCTGCTGCAGCGGCATGATCCAGAAGGAAGTGGCCGAACGTATGGCTGCCCAACCGGGATCAAAGGCCTACGGCATCCTGTCGGTGCTGGTTCAGGTATGGTACGACATCGAATACTGCTTCACGGTGGGCAACCACGTATTCAATCCGCCTCCGAAGGTTCAGAGTGCTGTCATCCGTATGGTACGCAACCGGACCAGACAGCTTCCCTGTGAGGAAAAAGACCTGCGCACATTGGTTAAGAATGCTTTCGGTATGCGGCGCAAGACCCTCCGCAACTGTCTGCGCCAGCTGATAACCGAATGGCGCCCCGACGAAGCCGCCGCTATTCTGGCAGAACCCTTCTTCGACAAACGCGCGGAACAGGTATCCGTGCAGGAATTCATTGATTTGACAGTCCGCTTGAAAGGAAACAAGGCATGATCGACCAGCTGACCATCGATAAGATACGCGACACCGCCCAGATTATGGATGTGGTGGGCGAATTTGTGTCGCTGCGCCGGCGCGGACAGAACTACATCGGTCTGTGTCCCTTCCATGCCGACAAGAATCCGTCGTTCTATGTATCTCCGTCCAAGAATATCTGCAAATGCTTCTCCTGCGGCGAAGGCGGCGATCCCGTCAATTTCCTGATGAAGCACGAGCAGATGAACTACATGGAGGCTATCCGATGGTTAGGCAAGAAGTACGGCATCGAGATTCAGGAAAAGGAACAGACAGCCGAAGAACTGGCAGCGCAGACTGCCCGCGAAGGCATGATGAACCTCAACGAGTTTGCCCAGAAGACCTTCGAGCATGATCTGTATGAAACGGACGAAGGACGGAACATCGGAATGGCCTACTTCCGCGAACGCGGCCTGCAGGACGAAACCATACGCCGCTTTCATCTGGGATATGCCCTTGAATCAAAGACCGACTTCGCCTCCCGTGCACTCAAGGCCGGACACAAGCGGGATTATCTGCTCGATCCTACCGAACAGCGCAAGGAAGGAGTAGGTCTGTGCTACGGCGACGATCCGCAGAAGACTCCTGTATGCCGTTTTGCCGGACGCGTCATCTTCCCGTTCCACACCCTTTCCGGCAAGCCGGTAGCATTCGGAGGACGCATCCTGCAACTCGTAGACAACGCCTTCAAGAAGTACGTCAACTCGCCCGAATCGATGGTTTATCATAAAGGCAACCTGCTTTATGGTATCTTCCAGGCCAAAAACGAGATGGCCAAACAGGACAAATGCTTCATTGTCGAAGGTAACGTCGATGTCCTATCAATGTCGCAGGCAGGCTTTACCAACGTAGTAGCTTCTGCCGGTACTGCATTGACCACCAACCAGATACGCATCATCCAGCGTTTTACCAAAAACGTTACCCTGATGTTCGACGGCGACGATGCCGGCATACGTGCTTCGCTCAAGACAATTGATCTGCTGCTGCTCGAAGGCATGAATGTCAAGCTGCTGCTCCTGCCCGACGGCAACGACCCGGACAGCTTCTGCCGGGCACACTCAACCGCCGAACTGGAAGCGTTCTTTTCGGCCAACGAACAGGATTTCATTTCGTACAAAACGGCGATGCTGCTGCGCGATGCCGCCAACGATCCGCTGAAACGCTCGCAGGTGGTACAGAACATCGTACAGAGTATTGCCCTGATCAGCGATCCTATCATGTCATCGCTCTACATGCGCGAAACCTCCCAGCGTCTGCATGTGTCCGAAGAAGCCCTGATACAGGCAGTCCGCAACCAGAAGAACTCCAACTATGCAGCCGAACTGCGCCGTATGGAAACAGATCTCCGCCGCGAAGAAGCCCGGGCTCTGCGCGAACAGGAAGTGAACGGCGACGATAAGCACACCGATAGCGAACCGGCACAAACTGCACCTGCGGATTCCGTACAGCCGGATTCCGAACCGCAACCCCAAACAGTCCAACGTCCTTCGTCCAACAGGGCTCCGCTCCTCACCGACCGCTACGAACGCAACATCATACAGAACCTGGTCCGTCACGGAGGCGAGATCTTCACATTCAGCTGGACCGAAAAGGTGCCCGACGAAAACGGACGGGAATACAAAGACGTTACCCACGAGGAAGACTGGCGCGTGGTTGACTTTATCGGCTCCGAACTGTATGCCGACCAGGTGGAATTCCGGCATCCCGTCTATGCCCGCATGCTTCAGATGGCTATCGATGCCTCCGCCGACACGAATGCCGAATTTGACAGCGTCCGGTTCTTTACACGGGTGGCCGACGATGAAATCCGGCAAACCGCCCTCGATCTGGTTGACGACCGCTACGACGCAATGGGAATAGCCCAGAATCAGGAAGACCTCAGTTCTCTCATTCCGCGATGCCTGCTGGAACTGAAAGAAGCCACCATCCGGATGCTGATTGCCGAACTGAGACAACAGCTCCGGACTCCGGGAGCCGACTACGCAGCCATCATGCCGAAGCTGACCGAACTGACCGAAATCAAAAAGAATCTCGACAAAGCTTTGGGCGAACGAATAATAACGGCCTGACCTTCCGGTCAGACCGTTATCATTTTACTCCTATAAATAACAGACAATCAGACGATTTCGGATTATCAGATTACTTTATTTCGGTTTATCCGATTGTCTTATTCCTGATTACCCGGGACATCAATACACCTCCAGACATTCGTCCAACAGCTGGCAGATGGCTTTCTTGTCCATCTTCTGACCGATGAACACAATCTTCTGCATGCGGTCTCCATAGGTCTCGTCCCAATCACGCTGCAGCTGCTGGTCGAATTCCAGCTGACGCTGCAGTTCAGCCTCAGGCATGGTAGCATACCATTTGCCAGCATTGCGGAGATTTACCTGACGTCCTGCCTGTTCGAAAACGTAGCAGGTATCGCGTTCATCGCCGAAGTAGCACATACCCTTGCAGCGGATCACGCTCTTGGGCCAGTGACGTGCCACGAACTCGTCGAAGCGTCCCAAGTTAAACGGCTGGCGGCGCTGGTAGACAAATGTTCCGATGCCGTATTCCTCAGCCTCGCCTTCCTCCTCGTTCTCGTGATCGTGGTGGTGATGATGCTCATGATCATGATGGTGATGATGTTCGTGTTCGTGATGATGTTCATGTTCATGCTCTTCGTCATGCTCATGATGATGTTCGTGCTCATCTTCATCATCGTCGTCATCCTCATCTTCTTCGTGATGACCCTCCACTTCCTGAATCCAGGTAGCCGAAGTAGCCACCTTGTCGAAGTCGAACATACGGGTATTCACGATGCTGTCCAGATCCACATCGCAGTAATCGGTCTCGATGATCTGAGCCTGAGGCTGGATAGCCTCGATGATCTTGCGGATGCGGGCCAGTTCCTGCTTGCTCACCTCGCTGGCCTTGTTCAGCAGGATGATGTTACAGAATTCAATCTGCTGGATCACCAGGTTCTCCAGATCATCCTCGTCCAGATTCTGGTTCAGAAGGCTGTTGCCGCAGCCGAATTCATCCTTCAGCCGGAGGGCATCCACCACCGTCACGATGCAGTCCAGATCGGGCACACCTTTCTCGATGGTCTTTTCGGGCACAATTTCCGGAATCGAACAGATGGTCTGGGCAATGGGACCCGGTTCGCAGATGCCGCTTGCCTCAATCACAATATAGTCGAACTTCTGCTGACTGGTGATATCCGTCAGCTGCTGTACCAGATCCATCTTCAGCGTGCAGCAGATGCAGCCGTTCTGAAGGGCCACCAGACTGTCGTCCTGCTGTCCCACAATACCGCCTGCCTGAATCAGGCTTGCATCGATGTTCACTTCGCCGATGTCGTTCACAATCACGGCAAAACGGATGCCGCGTCTGTTGGTAAGAATCTTGTTTACCAATGTGGTTTTTCCACTTCCCAAATAACCGGTAAGCAGCAAAACCGGTACTCTCAGACTGCTCATATTCATTTATCTGTTTAGTTGTTCCTTAAAATGGAGCACAAAGATAGACAATAATTTACGAAAGTGCAAATTATTGATTAAAAAACTGTCGTTTTTTTGCAGTAATTGCCCGCAAATCTCAATTTCTATCACAAATAATTTGGAAAAATCGGAAAAAAGTACTATCTTTGCGGCCGAAATTAAACAAACCTGCGTACAAGAGCATGCGTTTGTACGGATTTCCGGGTCCGGTAGCTCAGTTGGATAGAGCAACAGCCTTCTAAGCTGTGGGTCTTGGGTTCGAATCCCAACCGGATCACCGCCGTTTCCTTTACCGGAAACACCGAAAAATGGGAAGGTTCACGCCTTCCCATTTTCTTTTTTTGCAGTAACGTCAGGAACAAGCTGCCCGACAGGCTTGCAAAGCCGTCCATGCAGCTGTCCGACAGTCTTACAGCACCTTCTTATAGAGTTCCACAATGTCGGCACGGGTAACCTTGCGCGGGTTGCCCGGGGTGCAGACATCGGCGATAGCCTGATCGGCAAGGGCGTCGATATCCTTCTCGTAAATACCGATTTCCGACAGATGCTGAGGAATACCTACCTCGACAGCCAGCTGGCGTACGGCATCGCAGGCAGCCTGAGCAGCCTCAATCTTGGTCATACCCTCCTTGTAGGCACCCATAGCCTTGGCGATCTCCACATACTTGTCGCGGCAGACCGGAGCATTGAACTCCATGATGGTAGGCAACAGGAGCGCATTGGCAACGCCGTGAGGAATGTTGTGCAGCGAACCCATCGGGTGAGCCATACCGTGAACCACGCCCAGACCGACGTTCGAGAATGCCATACCTGCCACATACTGTGCCAGCGCCATACCTTCGCGTCCAACAGGGTTGGTCGGATCGAATACTGCCAGACGCAGATACTTGTTAATCAGGCGGATGGCCTCAATCTCGAACATATCCGACAGTTCCCAGGCAGCCTTGGTGATATAGCCCTCGATGGCGTGAGTCAGGGCATCCAGACCCGTAGCGGCTGTGGTTCCCTTCGGCAGCGAGAACATCAGTTCGGCATCGATGATGGAGCAGTACGGGATATCGTTAGGATCGACGCACACCATCTTCTTGTGCTTTTCCGCGTCGATGATCACATAGTTGATAGTGGTTTCGGCAGCAGTACCGGCTGTTGTCGGGAAGCAGATGATAGGTACGTTCTTCTTCTTGGTAGGAGCCACACCCTCAAGGCTGATCACGTCGGAGAACTCAGGGTTGTTGGTAACAATACCGATGCCCTTGGCAGTATCGATACTCGAACCGCCGCCGATGGCAACCAGAAAGTCGGCGCCGCTCTTAGCCAGCGCAGCCACACCGTTCTTGACGTTGGTTACGGT
>JAGBQS010000073.1 GCA_017632695.1 Bacteroidales bacterium | reverse complement strand
GGCAGGCAGCACTTTCGCCCACACGGCCGATGGTGGTGTCGGCAATGACGCACTCCACAGGCGAGCCGTCGCCGTTGCGCAGGTTACGGGTTATCAGATCGGCTACAGCGTGTGCCAGAGCCATTGTCTTCTCTTCGAGGCCTTCGCGAATGCCTCCTTGCCGTCCGTCGATGGTAGGACGAATACCGATTTTGGGAAAAAACATAATAATTTATGATTTAGGAGACCCTCTGAATCCCCCTTAAGGGGGACTTAACAGGGCGGGTCAAGTTATTTAATTTTTTGGATTTATTGGGAGTTATCGGGAGTTAACAGGCCTTCAGCCAGTGGAGTTAACGGACATTTGTTTCGCCTGCGTAGGTAACGTCCGTTAACTGCTGCTAACTCCAGTTAACTCCCATCATTCTACATTACCCTTTACTCTTTACCCTTAAAAAGCGCAGCCAGCGCGAACCCGACCAGGAAGATGGTCATGGTGCCCAGCACGATGGCCAGATACTCGTGGAGGCCGGGATCGGGCAGGCCGAGCCACTTCCAGGCCGAGATCCAGGCGATGACCGCAAAGCCGCACAGAACGCCCAGCAGGGCGTGCAGGTTACGCACCTTGCGCGACAGGTAGCCCAAGAGGAACAGACCCAGCATACCGCCCGAGAAGATGCTGGAGAGCTTCCACCAGGCATCCAGAATACTGTCCACATTCACCAGCGCCAGCGCTACCAGAATGCCCAGAATGCCAACAGCCGCCGAACCCAGCTTGAGCACCAAGAGATGCTCGCGGTCGCCGATCTCGTCGGGATTCGCCTTGTTCCGGCGGTGTACATGCCGGCGCATACGCATCCAGTAATCGGTCAGGATGATGGTGGAGCACGAGGTGACCGAAGTGGCAACCGTACTCATGCCGGCAGCAAAGACGGATGCTATCAGGAGTCCCGTCAGGCCCGTCGGCAGCACTTTGACCATAAAGTAAGGGAAGACGTAATCCGTCTTGCCTGCCGCCTCGAACGCCGCAACCTGAACATCGGGGAACACCTTGTAATAACTGTACAGACAGGTGCCGATAAGGAAGAAAACCGCCGAAACCGGGATGTAGAGCCAGCCGCCGAAGAGTGCCGCGTGACGGGCTTCCTGTTCGGTCTTGGCCGTGTGGTAGCGCTGCACGTAGTTCTGGTCGATGCCGTAGTTCTGCAGGTTGATGAAGATGCCGTAGATGAGGCACACCCAGAAGGTGGAGTGACGGAGGTCGAGCGCATCGAACGAGCCCAATGAGAACTTATTGCCGCCCGTCGCGGGATTCACGTCCTCCCACGCAATCCGGAACGCCTGCATCGGGCCTTCGGGCATGGAGAACAGCAGCACGCCCAGACAGACCAGCGCGCCGGCTATGAGGATGAAGCCCTGAACGGCTTCGGTCCAGATAACCGCCTTCATGCCGCCCAGCATCGAGTAGAAGATGATGGCCGCCGAGGTGACAACAATCACGGTGCGGAGATCCCAGCCCATCAGGATGTTCATGGGCATAGCCAGCAGGAACAGGATGGAACCCATGCGGGCAATCTGGGTGAGCAGGTAGCACGCCGATGCATAGATGCGCGCCCAGGGGCCGAAGCGCTCCTCGAGGAAGGCGTAGGCCGACACCGAGTTCAGGCTGCGGTAGAAGGGCACGAACCATCGGGCAGCAATCCAGCAGGCAATGGGTATGCTCAGACCGAAGACGAACGGATTCCAGTCGGCGGCATACGACTTGCCCGGATTACCCAGGTAGCTGATGCTGCTGACGTAGGTGGAGAAGATACTCATGCCAACCACCCAGCCCGGAATGCTGCGTCCGGCGTTGGTGAATTCCTTCGCGCTCGTACCTTTTTTATAAAAGAGGCTTCCCATCAGGACGATGCCTCCGGTGAAGGCCAGAAAGACAATCAGGTCGATGATGTTCATGGTGGTTACGTGTTAGCCGGGTTCAGAAAATATCGAGCTTGCCGTTGCGGATAGGCAGGGCATCGAGGGCACGCTGCACTTTATCGCGTTCGGGCTGGTTGAACTTGTAGAAAGGCGAGGCCACGAAATCATCGTCGATGACACCCAGCAGCGAGCATGCGCACTTCAGGCCCTTCAGGTAGCTGGAACTGTGCTGGCCGATGCTGTAGATGCTGGCCGAAATCTGCATGATGTAGGGTTGGAGGCGTCGCATTTCGGCAATATCCTGACGGACGGCAGCGTTGTACATAGCCACATAGAGTTCGGGGAACATGTTGGCGCCGCCGTTGATGCCGCCGTGTCCGCCCATCAGCACGCATTCGCCGGTAATCTCCTCGGGTCCGCAAAGCATGGCAAAGTCCTGCCTGCCGGAAGCCCTGACCGCATACATCACGCTCTGGAAGTAAACCGCGTTGGCGCTCGAGTCCTTCAGACCCGCTACCTGCGGCATCTGTGCCAGACGGGCAACGGTAGCCGGCGCGAAGCTCACCTTCACGTGCGAGGGCATATTATATAGGAATACGGGAAGGGGCAGCTGCGGAACCAGTTCCTCGTAGAACTGCGCCAGTTCCGGCTGACCGGTGGCAAAATAGTAGGGCGGGGCGCTCACCAGTCCGGAAGCACCGCATTCGGCAGCAATCTGTGCCAACTTGATGGATTCGACAATCGAGGTGTCGGTAATACAGGCCAGTACAGGCAGACGTCCGGCATTGAGCCGGCAGGTCTCGCGTATCATCTGCTGTCTGACTTTGTACGAAAGCGACTGTTCCTCGCCTGTGGTTCCAAAAATAAAGAGTCCGTGTACGCCTCCTTCGATCAGATGGTTGATGAGCCGCTCCAGTGAACGTACGTCGATGGTCTCGTTGTCGATGAGCGGAGTTACAAGAGGCGGAATGATGCCGCAAAGTGGTTGTTGCATAAGAGATGAGGTTTAAGTTAGGTTGTGAGGTCGTGAGGTTTTAAGGTTTTAAGGTTAGTTACTAATGCTGCAAGGTGCAGGTATTAAGCAACGCAACCTTGTGACCTGAAGTCTCAACTTGGGCACAAAGATAGGGTAAAAATGCGGAAAACCCAAAAGAAAGGGAAAAAATAACACGATTTTAACCATTATTGCCGGCAAATGTTTGTTTTTGTGAAAAATACAACTTAACTTTGCACCGTTTATTGTCTGACTTAAACCTAAAAACCCGTTATTAAATCGATTACAATGAAAGCAAACGAAAGCAGAACGATACTCCACCACAACGGCGTCAGTTATGTGGTGCCCTTCGTGCTTATTACCAGTCTGTTTGCCCTTTGGGGGTTCGCCAACGACATTACCAACCCGATGGTGGCGGCCTTCCAGACCGTGATGGAACTCTCGGCCCGCAAAGCCTCGATGGTGCAGTTCGCTTTTTACGGCGGCTATGCTACGATGGCCATTCCGGCAGCCCTGTTTATCCGTAAGTACAGCTACAAGAGCGGCGTGCTGCTGGGTCTGGGGCTTTATGCCGTAGGCGCTTTCCTGTTCATTCCGGCTGCCTCGCTGCAGAATTTCACATTCTTCTGCTTTTCGCTTTACATCCTGACCTTCGGTCTGGCGTTCCTCGAAACGACCGCCAATCCGTATATCCTTTCGCTGGGCTCGAAGGAGAGCTCCACGCGCCGTCTGAATATGGCGCAGGCCTTCAATCCGATGGGCTCCCTGTGCGGTATGGCGGTAGCCAGCCAGCTGGTGCTGCCTAACCTGTGGAGCGACCGGCGCGATGAGTTCGGCAACATTGTTTATTATACGCTCAGCGAGAGCGAGAAGGCCGACATCCGTCTGCACGATCTGGCAGTGATCCGCGACCCGTATGTATGCATCGGCGTTGTGGTGCTGGTGGTGCTGATTGTCATTGCTCTGGCCAAGATGCCCGATACGGCAGGCACGCACGAGAAAGTTTCGGCAGGCACTACGCTTAAGGCCTTGTGGCACAACTCGGTTTACCGCGAGGGCGTGCTGGCTCAGGTGTTCTATGTGGCTGCCCAGATTATGGTGTGGACCTTCATCATCCAGTATGCCGAGCGTCTGGGTATGAGCAAGGCAACGGCTCAGGGTTACAACATCGTGGCGATGTGCTTCTTCCTGAGTGCGAGGTTTATTGCCACCTTCCTGATGCGATACTTCAACGGACGTCTGCTGCTGATGTGGTTCGGCATCGGAGCCGCCTGTGCTTCGGCAGGAACCATCCTGATTGACGGTATGTTGGGTCTGTATTGCCTGATCGGCATCAGTTTCTTCATGTCGCTGATGTTCCCGACCATTTACGGCATCGCCCTCGAGAACGTATCGGCCAAGGACTCTACTCTGGGTGCTGCCTTCCTGGTGATGGCCATTGTGGGCGGCTCGATCTTCCCGCCGCTGCAGGGCAGTATCATCGATGCCGGCGGTCCGGAACACATCATTATGGGTCTGCCAAGTGTGAACTTCAGCTATGTTCTTCCTCTGGTGTGCTTCTTCTTCATCACATTGTATGGATGGAGGAGCTATCGGAAGTTGTAACCTTATAACCTCACAATATGACTATCGTTGATGCCCATTCGCATCTTTGGATGTGCCAGAACACAACCGTCGACGGACAGAAAATCCTTACCTGTTCGCCCAACGGCAGCCGTTCGATGTTCTTCGGCGAGGAGGTTCAGATGCTGCCTCCGTTTATGATCGAGGGCCAGAATACGGCCGAAATCTTCCTAAGCAATATGGATTATGCACAGGTGGGAGGCGCCGT
>JAGBQS010000072.1 GCA_017632695.1 Bacteroidales bacterium | reverse complement strand
GATAACTACCTACAACGATGCTCCTGCGGGTTCAGGTCTGGGCACTTCGTCGACCATGGTGGTGGCAATCCTGAAGGCGTTTGTGGAATGGTACAGCCTGCCCTTGGGCGATTATGAGATTGCCCGCCTTGCCTACGAGATTGAGCGGAAGGACCTGCAGTTGTCGGGCGGCAAGCAGGATCAGTATGCTGCCACTTTCGGCGGGTTTAACTATATGGAATTCCTGAAGGACGATATGGTGATTGTGAACCCGCTGAAGGTGAAACGATGGATCATCGACGAACTGGAGGCAAGCATTGTGCTCTATTTTACCGGACGTTCACGCAGTTCGGCCGCCATCATCGACGAACAGAAGAAGAACACCAGTTCCGGAAACACCCGGTCCATCGAGGCGATGCATCGCATCAAGCAGAGTGCCGTGGATATGAAACTGGCAGTCCTGAAAGGCGACATGAAGGAGTTTGCCCGCATTCTGGGTCAGGGATGGGAGGACAAGAAGAAGATGGCAGGTGCCATTACCAACCCTGTGATTGAAGAGGCTTTTGAGGTGGCCCTGAAAGCCGGTGCCCTGGCCGGCAAGGTGAGCGGTGCCGGTGGCGGCGGTTTCATCATGTTTGTGGTGAATCCTGCCCGGAAGAAGGCAGTTACCGATGCCCTGAGCCGTCTGAACGGCTTTACGATGCACTTTAACTTTACCGACGGAGGTGCCCATGGCTGGAAGATTTATGATACGGACTGTGTGGAAAAACTGAAATACTGATGTAGCATGGAAGAACAATTGAACCTCCTGGTGGAGCGCTATCCACAACTGCTGGTATGCCGTGAGGATATTAAAAAAGCGTACCAGCTGCTGGAAACGGCTTACAGCAACGGTCGGAAGCTGCTGGTGTGCGGTAATGGCGGCTCGGCTTCGGACTCGGAGCACATTGTGGGCGAGCTGATGAAGGAGTTTAAGCTGAAGCGCAAGGTGTATGGCGACCAGGCTGCGGCGCTGAAGGCCGTGGACCCGGAACTGGGACAGGTTCTGGCCGACAATCTGCAGGGGGCTTTGCCTGCCATCTGCCTGACGGGACATTCGTCGCTCACTACTGCTTTTATGAACGATGCGAATGCAGACCTGATCTTTGCACAGCAGGTGAACGGCTACGGTAAACCGGGCGACATCTTCCTGGGTATTTCCACTTCGGGCAACAGCAAGAACGTGCTCTATGCGGCTGTGAATGCAAAAGCCAAAGGTCTGAAGGTGATCGGCCTCACAGGTGCCAAAGAGAACCGCCTGATGAAGTTTGCGGATGTTTGCATACGTGTTCCTGAAACGGAAACTTACAAAATACAAGAGTATCATCTTCCTGTTTATCATTGCCTCTGCATGATGCTTGAAAACAAGTTCTTCGGTTCTAATTGAAATTATCAATTATCAACTATCAATTATCAATTAGTTAAAATTATCAATTATCAATTGTCAATTACCCAAGTGAAGGTCGTGATTATGGCGGGAGGTAGAGGGACCCGCATTGCTGAACTTTTCCCGGATATCCCGAAACCGCTGATTCCAGTGGACGGGATGCCTATACTTGAAAGAGAGATCAGGTCGCTGGCGGCTCAAGGATTCAAGGAGATTGTCCTGACTGTCGGCTATCTGGCAGATAAGATTATCGCTTATTTTGGCGAAGGCAGCCGGTTGGGTGTAAGGATTGAGTATTTCGTAGAGGAAACACCTCTGGGGAATGCAGGTGCTTTGTTCCGGTTGAAGGAGAAGATGGGCGAGGAGCCTTTCTTCCTCCTGAATGCCGATGCGGCCTTCGATGTGGATTTCAACCGGATGCTTAGCTATCATAATGAGCATGGAGGTCTGGTTACGCTGTTCACGCACCCCAATTCCCATCCGTATGACAGCGGATTGATTATTGCCGGCAATGACGGAAAGGTTGAGAAATGGCTGAGCAAGGAAGACGAACGTCCGCAATGGTACAACAACCGGGTGAATGCGGGGCTCCATGTGATCGACCCGAAGGTACTTGAACTGAGCCTGAAGAATCTGGAGATTGACCCATCGACAGGTTATCCCAAGGGGAAGGTGGATCTGGACCGGCAGATCCTCAAACCGTTGTGCGGAACGGGAAAGATGTTCTGTTATGACAGTCCGGAATATGTGAAGGACATGGGTACGCCGGAACGCTTTCATCAGGTTGAAGCGGATTATCAGAACGGTGTGGTTCAGGCAAAGAATCTGCAAAACAGGCAGAAGGCTATCTTCCTGGATCGTGACGGTACGATCAATAAATACGTGGGCTTCCTTCGCAATATTGACGATTTTGAACTGATTGAGGGCGTATCGGAAGCCATCAGAAAGATTAACCAGAGCGGTTATCTGGCCATTGTTGTGACCAATCAGCCTGTCATTGCCCGTGGTGAAGTGACATGGGAGGAACTCCATGAGATACACAGGAAGATGGAAACGCTGCTTGGCAAGGAGGGCGCCTATATTGACGGCATCTACATCTGTCCGCATCATCCGGACAAGGGCTTTGCCGGTGAAAGGCCGGAATATAAATTCGACTGTGACTGCCGGAAACCCAAGCCGGGGTTGCTGCTGCAGGCGGCACAGGATTTCAATATCGATCTGGCACAATCCTACATGATCGGCGACAGTGAACGTGATGTGGAAGCAGGACGTAATGCCGGTTGCCGGGACAGTTTGCTGATACCGACAAATAAAGCGAACGGATTGTTATATTTGGTTTCCACATTGTGATTTTTGAATCATAATAGTTAATTTTTGTTGAAAAGTTGGCGGAATACTTTGTAATTTCATAAAATATTAATACTTTTGCACGCTAAAACTTCAATTCTCATAATTCGATCTAAGTATGAAGTGGAATGAATCATTGCAAAAGACATTTGGCTGGTATTTCAATAAAAACGTACTCCCTTACTGGTGCATTTTATTACTTGACACGATAGTTGTCTTTTTATCCTACCTGTTTGCCTATTGGGTAAGCAACCGGACTTCGACTACTTACGAGAACCGTTTTGCGCTGTTCTATACTGCCCTGTTCTTTTCAGCATTGAGCTGGGTGGGTGCCCGTATCTTCAAGACCTACTCGGGCGTGGTCCGTTACAGCAGCTTTGTGGACCTGATGAAGGTGGCCAATGCCAATGTTGTAACCCTGATGATTTCGATTATCTGCCTGCTGGCTTTCCAAGGCTTCGGCGTCACGGCACTGAGCGCCCTCAGTCCGCTCGAAATGGTGGCAGCTCTGGCTATTGCCACCCTGCTGATGTGGGGCATCCGCATTACCGTCAAGATGCTGTTCGATAACATGGGTTCGAAGAAGGCTGCCAAGCGTGCCCTTATTTACGGAGCGCTGACCGGCGGTGTGGGTATGGCCAAGGCCATCCGTATGCAGAATCCGGTTCAGTTTGAACTTCACGGCTTTATTACGCACAACCATCGGATCAAAAACATGCGTCTGATGGGTGTGAAGGTTTATACGCTGGAGGACGATATTGCTGCCGTCATCGAAAAGGAACAGATTGAGGCCGTTCTGGTAAGCCCGCTGAGGGTGAATGAATTCCGTGAAAACCAGAAGATTCAGGATATATTCATCAATGCCGGCTGTAAGATCTACATGAGCCAGGACGCCCGTGAGGCAAGCGTCAAGAACGGCGAACTGAGTGATGATGAGGTGGAGAATATGCAGTTGCACGAGGTGGAGGTTGAAGAACTGCTGCCCCGTCAGGAAATCAAGGTGGATATGGAGTCGGTAGGCAAACTGCTTTCGGGCAGAAGAGTGCTGATTACCGGTAGTGCCGGTTCCATCGGTTCCGAAATGGTGCGCCAGGTGGCTGCCTTCAAGCCCGCCAAGATGATGCTTGTGGATCAGGCCGAGACTCCGCAGCACGACATCCTGCTGATGATGGCTCACAATTATCCGGATGTGCCGAGCGAGGTGGTGGTGACCAGCATCAGCAACCAGAGCCGCATGGAGCACATCTTTGAGACCTTCCAGCCTGAGTACGTCTTCCATGCCGCTGCCTACAAGCACGTGCCGATGATGGAGAACAACCCGAGCGAGGCCGTTAAGAACAATGTGTACGGTACCAAGGTGATTGCCGACCTGAGCGTGAAGTACGGTGTGAAGAAGTTTGTGATGATCTCGACCGATAAGGCGGTGAACCCGACCAACGTGATGGGCTGCTCCAAGCGTATCTGCGAGATTTACGTGCAGAGCCTGAACCGCAAACAGAAGCTGGAGGCCGAAGCTGCCGGCAAGAAGGATTATACGCAGTTTGTTACTACCCGTTTCGGTAATGTGCTGGGCAGCAACGGTTCGGTTATTCCGCTGTTTAAGGAACAGATTAAGCGTGGCGGTCCGGTTACGGTTACCGACGAGCGCATTGTGCGCTTCTTCATGCTGATTCCGGAAGCCTGCAAACTGGTGCTCGAAGCCGGTACCAAGGGTAATGGCGGTGAGATCTTTGTGTTCGATATGGGTGATCCGGTTAAGATTGCCGATCTGGCCAAGCGAATGATTGCTCTGTCGGGTGCCAAGAATGTGGAGATCAAGTTTACCGGCCTGCGTGAAGGCGAGAAACTGTACGAGGAGGTTCTGAACGAACTGGAGGGCACGAAGCCTTCGTTCCACGAGAAGATCCGCATTGCCAGCGTCCGCGAATATGACTACGAGAAGGCTGAACAGGAAATTGAAGACCTGGTTGAGGTCGCCTCTCACTTTGACAACATGGAAACCGTACGCATCATGAAGCGGATTGTGCCGGAGTATAAGAGCAACAATTCGGTTTATGAGGTCTTAGACAAGGCTTGATATTTACTATTTGACTATTTACTATTTACCATTTATTATTTAAGTTTATAGTTGATAGTTTAAGGTTCATGATTCATGGTTAAGGATTAACAGGAACTATTCATTTAGTACCTGGTTATTTTTATTTACTATTTAAGCTATTTACGAGTTGACTATATTTTAATTACGAATTACACAGTACAGGGGGTTAATAACTAATAACTAGTAACTAATAACTAATAACTTGCGTTTAGCATCAGCTCAGCGCTTTCCACGCCCCTAAG
>JAGBQS010000071.1 GCA_017632695.1 Bacteroidales bacterium | reverse complement strand
GAATCCCCCTATAATTACCGGAACGCCCAAGCTCATTGCTGCGGCTTTCGAATGCATATCCAGTCTGGAAACCGAGGTAATTGCCTCTGTTGAAACGATATCCTGCAGTAGCATTTACAGACGCCTGCTGCCCTAGAAAAAAAAGTTTATGTTTATAGGCCACGCCCCACTGTATACCCTTGACCTCCTCGGTCTGGGCAAATGCGCTGCCGGTCAAGAGCAGCAGGGCCATAATCAACAATAAACGTTTCATATCAGTATCGTATTATCATCCGAGCGTAGTATCATCTGAATTATCATTATCCCAAAAAATTCTGACATAAGCATGATTCCATCTTACCGGAATCTGGGTATATGCGCCGAAAATACCGACTCCGCCGTGAATATTGGAATATACATTGTCCCGTATGTAGATAGAGGAAAGGTCGTCAGATATCTCTGCCTGGTAGTACTTGAAAGCCTCGCACAGATAGTGATCGTATTCATCCGAAAGGGAAGCGAAATACAATACGCCCTCTTCCGCAGATGGTTCCCTTGGAGAATCGTCGTCATAATTATAGTAGCTCCCCTTGAACTTGCCGTCTATGGAGAACACTTTCTGACTGTCACTTTGGGGGAATCGGAGAAAACGGCGATGGAAAGGATGTCCATACGTGCAGAATTCATCATATGCCCCGCTTGAGCCACTCGGCATTGGCTCACCTCCAAAAGGCCAGTTCGAATTCTCAAACAACTCGCCTGACAGATTGATATTGTCTACATTGGGATAGTCCGTACAAATCTTGTCAACCGGCACGCGCTTCTGTTGCTCAGCATCATAGTTCTCGGCCCAGGCCCAGACGGCACGGGGAAATGACGAGCTGTACTGAAGCCCCCATTTGTCGCCATGCATGGGAACATTAGGCCTTTTACTGTAAATACTCACGACAGCCGGCGCTTCGGGCACAGTCTGCTCGGCCCATACGGGTTCTTGGCCGGGAACTGTCACATCAAGACGGTATCTATGGCCGGGAACCGAGGTATATTTCAGTTGCCAGAAGCCTTCGCAGGTATGAACAAAATGTCCGGCCTCACGGTTTTCGGTCAGATCTGTCAGCACTGCGGCAGCCTCGGTCACACGGGGAGCCTCAGCCTCCGACGCACCTTTGGTCCAGGACAGCATCAGAGTCTGGACAGAATCTTGCGAAAGGACGCAGGAAACCGCCAGCAGCGGTTCTTCCTTGGCATCGAGGATAACGTCCTGAACGCAAGAGCAGAGACCGGATGCCAGAACCAGCAGGAAACAGATATCGGATATAATTTTCTTCATCAGAACGAAACCCTCCAGCTGAAGTTAGGCATAATGGGCAGCAGGGCTATCTCCTTCCAGGATTCGCTGTCCGCGTCGAAGTAGAGCATAAACGGATTGAAGTGGTTGGTCACGTTGCAGACGCCAAGGTTGACACTGTGCTCAAGGCGGCCGGTGGTAAAGTTCTTCTGCCAGCCAAGGTCCAGACGGAACACTGTCGGCATGTGGTAGTTGTTGACTCCTGAAAAATATTTGGCTGTGAATGTGTCGTCCATATAGGGGAGATCGTAGGTCACGGCCTCGCCGCTCTCCCAGTGGCCGCTCTGCAGGATCATCGTAGCCGAGATGTCTTTCCACTGCAAGGTAGCGTTCAGCATATGCCTGCGGTCGAAACGTGCGTGGAAAGGGGCTCCGTCATAGAACGAAGGGAAGTTCTCTCGCGTGGTCTTCGAAAGCGTGTAGGACGCCCTCGCATACCAGTCCTGATGCTGGAGCTCATAGAGAGTCTCCAGTCCGTATGAACGGCCGTCTCCCAGTTCGACGTGCTCAGCCCATCCGGCCAGGCCGCCGCTGAACAGTTCCTGGGAATACTTGTAGTAAACCAGGTTGTTCATCAGCTTATAGAAACCGCCCACCGAGAGGCTGTGGTCGCCGAAACGTCCCGAGAGGCCTGCACCGCCCTGCAGCGACTTCTCCGGCAGCACACTTTCGACTGTCGGCACAATCAGGTCAAGCGACCAACCCACGGGCATTCCTTCCAGCGTATGGTAGTACTGCACCAACCTGTCGAAGGTGGCCTCGAACGCAAGATGCGGAGTGAAGGTCCACTTGGCTGCCAGACTGACCTCCGGGTCGATGCGTCCGCTGCTGCTGAGCACTTCTTTTGTAGACGGGAGGTAATCCTTGTTGTGATAATAGTTGCCGCGCATCACGGCCTTCAGGGATATCTTGTCCGGAACATTGTAGCTAGCCTGCACCCAGGGGGTGGCAAGGATTGTGTTTGTCCTCTTCATCTGCTCTCCGACCTGACCGGGAGCGAACTGTGCGTAGCGGACCGAAAAGCCTTCATCGAGCGAGAACGGACCGTCCCACGTATGGTTGAATTTGGACTGCAGGCTGTATTCCGTCAGTCCGGAGCTTAGCGACAGTTCGTTGCGGGTGCCGTGGTACACTTTGTCCTGCTGCTGCACGCTGCCGTATTTGTTGACAGCTGCTGTCACATCGAAACGGGTGATGTCTCCGCGCCAATGGTACTGCACTATTCCGACTATGTTGTGCCAGCCCATAGCTTCGCTGGAATTCTTGGACATACTGAAACTGTAGTGGTCCTGGCTGGCGAGGATGGATGCGGTAGCGTAGCTGGCGTTGTTGATGCGGAAGTTGATCTTGCCATAGACATCGCCCACGAAGGCGCCGAAATTCTCCAGGCCGCCGAGTTTTCCGGGCAGAAGCCCCTTGACGGCCAGGTATTCCAGGGCAAGAGGTGACACCCTTGCCGATACTATGTAGTTGCGGCCTATCCTGTCGTCGCCCTCGACTCCAGCGCTGAGCAGGAAGTTGTTGAGAGCAATGCTCCAATTATGGTCACCGTCGGGATTTCGGGTGACCACCCGCAGGTGGGACGCCGTGAAATTGCTCTCATCGCCGTCGAAACCGCCCTTGCTGAGTTCAGCGCTCTCGATCACATCTGTCGGCACAAGGGTAGTCAGGCCCAGGATGTGCGAATAGCCGTATACCGGCACGCCGTCCAGAGTGAATAGGTTGTTGCCGGAACCGCCTCCGCGCACATACATCGCAGTCGTGCCGTCAGCTCCGGTAGTCACACCGGGAAGGCTCTGCGCCCAGCGGATCGGGTCGCCCTCTCCCACCGGCGAAACAATGCTCCGGATGCCTTCGATGCCTGTATGCAGGTGTCCCAGACTCGCTTCAATGCGACGGAAATCAGTCTTTACGGCTGCGTCCAGCGTATCGAGCCAGGACGGCTCCTGCGCAGCGCAGGTCATAGAGACGAGAATCAGTAAAAGCGTTGCAATCTTTTTCATATTATGGTAAAGGCATTGGCATTGTATTTCCAGGGTCATCATCTTCATCCTCGGGTTCATAGTTCGGTCCGAACACCTCAATTCTCACTCTGGGACGCATCCAGAGTATCCCTCTGGAACCGTCTAATTCATAGTAGTATTGTCTATTTCGCGTGACACAGCCGAAGATTCCCAGACCTCCGTGGATGTTGGTAAATAAATTATCCCTGAGATAGATTGTTGAAATATCACTGCTCTGTTCTGCATAATACTGCTGATAAGCCTCACACAGGTACCGGTCATAATCATCCGACAAAGCGTCAAAAAACACCCGGTTCAACTCCCACCAGTTGGAAGAGGAAGAAACGACTGTAAAATCCCCGTCTATGGCAAAATACGGAACTGAGTTGGGATCCTCCAGTTGTCGGGCCCAGTCCTCCCTTTTGGGAAAGCGGAGGAAATCACGGTGCATAGAATACCCTGTCAGATAAAAATCAAGCTGCGTTCCAATCCACAGGTCTGGATTGTTTACGATATTGGGCACGCCGGCACCCGGCCGTACCTTCCCAGTCAGATTGAAGTTGTCCACATATGGGTAATCAGTGCAGAGATTCTTTACCGGAACAAACTTTTCCAACTCTGCATCATACTTTTCTGCATATACCCATACCGGACAGGAAAAGACAATATGATAGAAGATTCCTTCAGCGGTCACTTCTCCGAAAGTGATGCCGTCCACCCAAGAGACATAGGACGTGAGACGTTTTATGTCCCAATTCAACCAGCGGCCGATATCCACATCAGTTTTATTAAAACGTAATCCTCCTCCAAACCCCCAACGCGGTTCTTTCGGCATCGCCTGCTCGGCCCAGACAGTTTCTTGCCCGGGCACGGTCACTTCAAGACGGTAATTATGTCCGGGGATTGCGGCATATTCCAGCTGCCAGTCACTTTCAGATTTCCTTGTGAAGCGGCCGGCCTCCAGGTTTTCGGTAAGGTCGGTCAGGACAGGAGTCACTTCGCCGACGCGTGGTGCCTCAGTCTGGGACGCTCCTTTGGTATAGTTCAGTTGCAATATCTGAATTGAGTCCT
>JAGBQS010000070.1 GCA_017632695.1 Bacteroidales bacterium | reverse complement strand
CATCTACGACGATGTTTACAGTGCCCACTGCCCCTGGGGCAAGAAAGGTTCCCTGCGCGACAGCCTCAAGCTGACCGGCTCGTACGAAATGGACGGAAAAGTCATCGACGTGCTGGAACACAAGGCTACGCGCATTATCAAGGACGAAGAGGCAGACACCGTCAAGGTGCGCACCTATATTACCCGCATTCATGTGGTGGAAGATGCGTGGGGAATCCTGAAAGTCGAACAGAAAAGCCGCTTGGTGAACAGTCTTCGCGAATGCCGCGACCTGGGCGGTGGTATCTATATGCCGATCAGCGCCTCCACAAAAACGGAACTCCGCACCATTAAGGCCGAAGAGATTCCCGACATCATCAAAAAAGCCGAAGAACAGGACACCTCCAAGTTCTCCAAGAGCGAGATGCGCATCTACAAGGCTTTGCTCGAAGAAATGCGCAAGCATCAGGGCCGCGACATAGAGATAAACATAAACCTGTCGTACAGTATCAGGTACAACAGGTTTGAGTATAAGTGATTATTTTAGGAGATAACGGGAGTTAGCGGGAGTTAATTGGAGTTAGCGGACGATACTTTCTGCTGATTTAATTAGGAGATAACGGGAGTTAATGGGAGTTAACGGGAGATAACGGACGTTTGTTTGGGTTATGTAAATATATTGCTACAAATGAATGTATCGTCCGTTAACTCCACAGGCTGAAAGCCTGTTAACTCCTGTTAACTCCTAATAACTCCTTAATAAACTGTCTTATCTTCCTTCTTCTGCCACAGACGGAAGGTGTGCAGCGCCTCGTTGCGCAGGAGTGGGATGATGGGGACGGTACGCGCCTCTAACGGGCGTTCCAGTTCCTCGTAGATGAAATCGTCGGCGAACTGGATATCACGGGCATCCTTACGTATATTGCCATAGAAGATGCGGCCGATGCGGGCCCAGTAGATGGCACCCAGACACATCGGGCAAGGTTCGCACGAGGTGTAAATGGTGCAGTCCGACAAATCGAAGGTTCCCAGTTTCCGGCACGCCTGACGGATGGTATTGACCTCTGCATGGGCAGTCGGATCATTGTCGAGGGTCACGCTGTTGCTGCTTCCCGCCACAATCTCCCCGTCTTTCACAACGACGGATCCAAACGGACCGCCGCCACGTTCCACACTTTCGTTAGCCAGGCGTATCGCCTCGCGCATAAACTGTTTATCCTGTTCTGTAGGTTGGTACATAATTCAACTGATAAAAAAAGACAACACCTGCCGCCAGGGAGTTAAGCGGCTTGCTGATTTGCGCCTTCTTCCTTAGGGAGCACCAGATTCAGTACTAACGCCAGCAGGAAAACGGATGCCACGCAATTCTCGCCGAAGACAGTCCGGATGATGGGTGGAAAATGGGAAAACATCTCGGGCGATTGCGTAAAACCGATACCCACGCTGAGCGACAGCGCAACGATAACCATGTTCCGGTTTGAGAAGCCGCACTGCGACAGCATCCTGAAGCCGGCATACACAATGGTGCCGAACATCATAATCGTACAACCGCCGAGAACCGCCTGAGGGATAGAAGTCAGCATGGCGCTGAAGAACGGGAAAATACCCGCCAGAATCATAATGATTGCACCTGTAGCAATGGCAAAGCGGTTCACCACGCCCGACAAGGCAGCCAGCCCGACGTTCTGGCTATACGAAGTGACGGGCGTACAACCCAAGAGTCCCGATATGCTGCTCACAAATCCGTCGCACGAGATACTGGCACCCAGTTCCCTATCGGTTGCCGGCCTGTGCAAGGCACTCGAACAGAGCGCACTGGTATTACCTACGGTCTCCGCTGCCGAAACCACATAGATGACAAGGACCGAAAGAATGGCACCCGGGTCGAACTCCGGCTTAAAAGGCAGCAGCTTCGGCATCGACACAATGCCTGCATGATGAAAAGCCGAAAAATCGGCTAATCCCAGACAGACAGCAACTGCATAGCCCACAACCAGACCTATCAGCGCCGAAAAAGAGCGCAGCAATCCCCGTCCGAAAGCCTGAAAGCCCACACATACCAGCAACGTAACCGAACCGGCTACCCAGTTCTCAAACGAACCGAAATCAGGCGAACCCTGTCCGCCGGCAAACAGTCGGGCACCTATCGGCAGCAGCGAAAAACCGATGGACGTTACCACCGTTGCTGCAACTACCGGCGATATGATGCGTATCCAGTAACGGACAAAAAGGCCTAACAGACCCTCGGCTATACCGCCCACGATAACAGCTCCTGCCAACGCACCCATACCTTGTGTAGCACCTATAAAGATAGCTACCGTCAGGAACGTAAAGCTGATACCCTTCACCATCGGCAGACGTGCCCCGATACGCCACACCGGATACAACTGTATCAGCGTGCCGATACCGGCAATCACCATACAGTTCTGCACCAGCGAGGCGCTCAGGCCGGCTTCGACCTCTACCTCGTTGGCCAGAATGATGATGGGCGTGATGTTGCTCACAAACATAGCCATCACGTGCTGCAAGCCGAAAAGAAGGGCTTGCAAAAGCGGGATGCTGCCATCCAGCCGATAGAGATTACTCTTGTCGGGCATACCTATAGCTGTCTGTTACCAGTTAAAGCCGACGCCTAATGCCAGTTTGGTGGTATTCTTATCCAGGAAGTCCGTATAGCCGTCCTTATTCAGCCAGAAGGTGTACTGATAGGTTGCCTTCACGTTAAAGCGCCATACCTTGACGATGAGACCGCCTTCGGGCGCTACGCCGTTGAACCAGTTGGCCTTCATACAGTCGTTGCGCAGCTTGTCGTCCCACTCATTGAAAGGAGTATTCAGATTCCAGTCCGGACGATCCTTCTTCCAGTCTGTTACTGCCTTTTCGGTTTCCGACTGATCGAAGGAATAGAAGCCGCCGCCATGATAACCGATACCGAAGTGGATGAAGAAATAGCGCCAGGTACGCACCGTCCAACCGAACGACATCGAAGCCTCGAAATCCAGTTCGCCGTTCTTCGGCTCCCAGTTGTGCTCCTCGTTCTTGATGTAGTTGTCGTACTTGAAGTACTCTTCACCTGCATACGGAACCAGCTCGATGCGGCCTGAAGGCATTTCTGTCAGTTGCAGCGAGCCGTCGGCCGATGACTTACCCATCATCATCTTGAAGAGGCTGGTGTTCATGCGGGCGGTGATGTAACCGGAGCTGCGGCGCTTCTGGCTGTAGCACTGGGCAAACGTCAGACCGATTTCCTGGTTCGGAGCCCAGTCGTAGAAGAGGCAGCGGGCACTCTCCCTCGACTTGCTTTCCTTTCTTTCCAGATAAGCCAGCGTACTGGTAGCCTGCTCCACATAAATGGTGTTGCACTGTTTCTCAATGATACGGTTATAGCAAGCCTTGGCCTGTTCGGTATTACCCTGATCCATAAAGTGCTCGGCCAGCGTCAGTTCGTACTTACAGTCTTCGGCGAACTTATACTGGGCGTTCGAGATCTTTTCCTGAATAGCCATGCTCGACGAGTTGTAACGCAACATCTTGTAGTAAAGCTCCGTCGCATCGTTAAACTGGGCGAAATGCTCCTTCCTGAGCGCTTCCGTACTCCACTCCATCATCGAGTCGCAGATGGCGATGTGTTCATCGATGGAAGCTTTGTTGAGCTGGTACTCCGGACAGGCCTTAATCATCTCGTAACAGTCTTTGGCACCCTGATACTCACCCGAATAGAACAGGTCGTTGCCCTTGTCCTGATAAATAAAGTAAGGGCTGCGCAGGGCCGAATACGGGTCACTTACCGTAAACTCGATTTTCTGCTTGGTCTGCAGGTTCAGCGGCAGGGTGAAGTCCTTGAAGCCGGGAGCCTTGATGGTCACCCTTCGACCGCTATAGTCCACGCCCGGAGCCTGCGTAACGAACACGATGCTGTAGGTCTTGGTACCTGCCACCGAATCGAGTTCCACATTCAGTTCCGAATCGTAGTTCGACGAGAAGTTCAGACCGAAAGTCTCGTGTGTGATAAATTTCACCAGCGCCTCCTTGCGTTCGCCGCAAGGGTAAACACCGATACCGTCGGTCGTATCTTCCACCGAAAGCAGTTTCTGGGCAAACGTAGCCGGGACGGCCGATATCAGGAGCGCAAAGAGCAAAAGGTACTTTTTCATATCATTACGTTATTAAATTTATTATTGGGAGGTAACTGGAGTTATTTGGAGGTAACAGGCTTCGCCTGTGGAGTTAACGGACGTTTGTTAAGGATGCTAAGATATCGGACAAATGTTTCGCCTGCTTAGGTAACGTCCGTTAACTCCAGCTAACTCCCATTAACTCCGGTTAACTCCCATTTAAAATCAGATGTTAAAGCTCTCAAGTGAGTAAACTTCGTCGCGCGGAATCGGGGTACCGTCATCGAACTTGTCAGGCTGCCAGGTACGGACCTCGATGCTTGGATTCAGTTCATCCTCGAAGTTGATCATCAGGAAGAGGTAGCCCACATCGCTGTAGGTGCTCGAGTTCCAGTACTGCTTCAGCTGAACGCCGTAAATCTGCGGACGCTTCGGGTGCTTCTTCACCGACACCTCCTCAAACTTCAGGTTGATGTAGGCATTCTTGCCGAACACCTTCTTCAGGTTGTTCATATACTGTTCCTTGTCCATCACCGTCTGTACCACCTTGGTAGCGCCCAATGACTTGCTCATGAAGTCGTTCTGCTCGGGTTTCTTCTTCAGCACCTTGCCGGTAATGATGAGCGCGTCGTTGCTGAACACCATGCGGAGGTAATCCAGATCCTTGCGGTTATAGGCGGTACGGAAGTTCTCCACAAAGTCCAGAATCACCTGACGGCGCGTAAAGTCCTCCAGGGTGACACCCTCCACAATCACGTTCTTGTAGTTGTGCAGTTCCAGAGCCACATAGACATTGCTCAGCATACCCTGACTGTCGAAGTTGAAGACCAGATCCTGATCGTCATCGTCGCTGGCCAGCATCGAGACGGGAATGTCGCGCAGCTGGTAGCCGCCGCCCGGCAGACTCAGGATCTCGCCCTTAATCTCGCTCACCGAGCAGATGATGGCACTCGAACGCCACAGGTTCAGCAGCGTAGTTTCCATCTCCTTCGGCACGGGATACTCTTTCAGTTTATCCTTCAGCTTCTTGCCCTCCAGTACCGAAGCATTGAAAGCCGAAAGCACGTTGTGGGCCTGCTGTTCGATGGTTTGCTTAACGTTCAGGTCATCTACGCCTTTAATGACCGAAACCTTGACCTCCATTTGGGCCTCCGACGGCAGGGCGATACCGAAAAGCATCACCGCCATCAGGCAAATTTTCAATAGTTTAGTGTTCATAATATAGATATGTGTATAATTATATTCTCAACTTATTGTTTCAAAGAGATACGTTTCTTTACTTATATATAATATGTGTTGGCTTGTTACTCAAACAGGTTCAGCAGATTGTTCTGGGGAACGTTGGTAAAGAGGTAGGCCTTCAGTTCGGGCGTCTTGTCCGAGAAGAGGCTGGCACATTCGGCGTTCACCGTGAGCATATTGATGTAACCGTAGTTCTTATGGTTCATCACCAGCACGCCCGAAAGGGTTTTGCCCCCATCAATAAGGCGCGCGGCTGCATAGCATTCCACATTCTTATCCACCAGCGTATTGAAAAGCGAGCCCCAGTCCACGTTGAAGCGCGGCGGCACCAGTCCGTAGCGTTTATGGGTCAGATCGACCTTGAACGCAGGGTCGGCCACCAGTCCCAACAGCAGGTTGGTGAACGACTCTAAGGGGTAGCGGTTGTCGAAGACCACCTGCACCTTGCCCGCCTGATCCTTCAGGTAGTAGCTGTCCGAACGCATGTGGTCGATCATGAACTGCTGTCCGTTCAGTTTCCAGAGGTTCTTGTCGGCGGTGCTTTTCAGCCGGCTCTGTTCGGGCAGTTTGGGCTGCAGACGCTCCGTCGAACCCAACGCTAACTGGAGGGTCATACGCTCGTCCTCCTCCTTCTTATCCGTACCGAAAATCAGTTCGCGGTCCTTGGGGAACGCCAGCGTGATGGCGGTTTCGTTATGGTCGATGAGATAGAACAGATAGCCCGACTCATTCTCCGTCAGCTTCGTCTCGCTGCTCTCGCTCACCAAAGCCATAGCCTTGCTGAACGTGTCGAACTGCGGACTTCCCAGGGGATAGCCTTCCCACATCAGACGCAGGCGGTTCTCGCGCAGATAGGTCAGACGCTCCTTATCGGAAGCTTTCAGCAGCAGGTCGAGCATGATGCGTTCCACACAGTTGCAGAGCGTGCGGTTCGACATCCTTTTCATCTCGGGCGTAAAGAGGCACAGACCCAGATGACTCAATGCACCCTTCCTGTCGTGCTCAACGCTGACCGATATGTTGCGGCCCAAAGCCCGGCACGCCATCACCGTATCGGCACGTCCCGGCTTGCACGGAAGCTGCTCCGCCAGCCGCGCTATGCGTTCCGGCGTATCGGCCATCGTGGCAAGAGGCCATAGGATTGTCAGTATCAGCAGGAATAATTTCTTCATTATTTTCTTTTTTTTGGAGTTATCTGGAGTTAACGGAAGTTAACAGGCTTTCTGTCTGTGGAGTTAACGGACGTTTGTTATGGCTGCAAGGGTAATGGACAAATGTTGTTGCCAGCATAGGTAACGTCTGTTAACTCCCTCTAACTCCCATTAACTCCCATACATTAACTCCTTGCAAGCCAAGCTTGCAAATAAATCACAGCCCATACCCCGCTCCTATCACCGCAGGGATCCAGTTGTTCTGCTGGGCGCGGTACCAGGATTCGCGGATCATGGATGCCTGATGGAAGTCGCGCTCCACGGCAATACCCTGCATGTAGGCATCCGACAGTTCGTGGATAGCTTCCACCGAACCCATATCGATGGCCTTCGAGAGGTGCATCAGATATTTATCCAGATCCTTATTGGTGCCCACACCGGCTTTTTCCATACGGGCGATGGCTAACCAGGCTTCGGCGTTACCCTTCTCGGCGGCATCGTTCAGGAACTTCATGCCCCTCACCAGGTCGCGCGAGGTATGATTGGCATTCACGTAGCACGTACCTAATTTATATAAGGCATAGGGTTCGCCCTTCATGGCACCCTGCTGGTAGAAGTAGAAAGCCGAGTCGGCCTCACTGCCGCTGGCGTTCTCCATCATATCGCCCTTAATGGCGTACCAGCGGGCATCCTGCAGCGAGCGGAGCTTGCCCAGGTTGTAGTTGCTGGCCTTGATGTATTTTTTGCGCGACGAGCTGGAAAGCGACTGGTCCTCGTAAGCCTCGTTGAAGTAGAACTTCGCCAACCAGGCATAGGCATCCGTACCGTTGGTCTGCACGGCAGCCTTGTTCATCAGCTGCAGACCCAGACTCTCGTCGGTTTCCGTACCCACACCGTAGAAGTACATGTTTGCCAGCGCGTACAGCTTCGAGGGATCGCGCTGGGCATCGTTGCTCACCTGAGCAAACAGACCGGTATGATCGTCCTCCATACCCTCGATGTCCACGGGTTCGAAGTGTACGTAATCGCTGGTAGTGCGGAACAGGAAGAACGTTTCGATGCGGTTGCCCATCATCTTCGAGCCGTTCTTGTTCGTCTTCTTCTCGCGGGCCGAATAGTGCACCTTGAGCACACCGTCGGAGACCTTGCTCACGGCAAACTTCGCATCGGTGGTATAGGTTGTTTCCAGGTCCTTCGACTCCTGCTTGGCCAGCAGCGAGTTACCCAGCTTGTAAATCACCTGACCGAAAGGCAGCAGGGTCGATACGTTATCCAGCAGCGTATGGCTCCACGAGTAGATGGAAGCGTTCGGCTTGTAGGTCTTCTCGCTCTCCAGATTGAACACCATCTGGTGTCCGTTGATGGTACCTATCACCTGGTCGCACGGAATGGAGAGCGTGGTATTGGCAATCAGGTCATTATCCTTCATGAAGTTCAGCACCGTCTGCGCAAAGTTGCGGTTGCCCTTAGGCTCGTTCAGGATGCCGGCTTGCGGATGGAGGGCAATCACGCAGCTGCCGTCGAAGGCCGAGATGTCGAAGATCCAGCGTTCGCGACCGTCCGAGTTAGCCAGCGACGATACCCAGTGTCCTTCCGTATCGCTTACCTCGAGGGTTTTGGTATCCACATCCACGGTCTGCACCGCCTTGGCAGGAATCTCCAGCTCGTAGTAGGTCAGATAGGAGAACTTGCCACCCTCCTGCTTCACGCTTGCCAGCTGCTCCTGCGGCTGGGTGGCCGACTGCTGGGGCAGGTCGGGACTGAGTGTGGCGGGTTGCAGCACTTCGGCCTGACCCACCTGCTGTTTTTCCAGACCGGGCTTGCCGATGGCAGGGGCGACTGTGGGTGCCTCAACAGGCGGCACAACGGGCTGCACCACGTTCTGTGCCATATCGGCGGCCTGACTGTCGTCGGTCACTACCGGCAGCACGCGGGCATTCTTTTCCTCTTCCTGCGCCAGCGCCTCCTCTTCGTCCTCAAAATGGGCTACCTGGAGTTTGTCTTCCAGTTCCCGCAGACGCTGGCTCACCTCGCGGGTCTTGTTCTCGTTCATTTCGAGCGAGAGGTAGCGGCGGTACATCAGTACGGCGGCATTCAGGGCCGACTTCGACTGCTGCTTCTCGTACATCGACTCGTAAATGCGGCCCTCGCGTTCGTAAATCACCGACAGGCGCGGAATCAGCGTTGCCATCGAGTCGAGCAGGGCTATAGCCAGCGAGTCCTTACCGGCTGCGTGGTAGCTGTCGGCCTTATACATGGCCTTCAGTACCTGTCCGCGGGTTACCTGCTGGGCGCCGGCGGTTGCCACACTTAGACACAGTATCAGCGAGAGGAGAAAAACGAGCTTTTTCATTTGAATACCACTTTACGTTTGTCGTAATTGACGGACTTCAGGTATTCCGGCAGTTCGCGCTTCACCTGCTTCATCATCTCGCCCACGGCACGGGCGCGCACCTTTTCGGCAGGTTTGTCGGCAGGCTGCAGGATGTCGAAGTCCTTGATCTTATACTCCGAAAGCACCTCGCGGGTACTGCGCACCAGGATGCGCAGGTTGAGGCCGCAGCGGTAGGTTGCCAGCACATAGTCCCCGTGACGCTCCGGCGCGCCCTGCAGCTGGTTCTGGTATTCCAGGTTCACTTCCAGGTCGGCGGTATCGGGCAGTTCCTGAATGAATCCGTGCTGTTTCAGCAGCGCCTCTAAAGCCGGTTTCTGTTCCATATCCACCGAGTCCAAAGCTACGGTGAAGGTCGGTGTCGGATCGAGGGCCTTAAGCTGGATGGATGCCGTCGGGAAGGTTCCCTGCACGCGGCGTTTCAGCAGGCTCTTGCCTACGTTTTCCGGGATGCACGAGTAGAGGACATCTTCATCGACGCAGGCCCAGACTTCGGCCTCGTCGGACTGTGGGGCTTCCATGACGCGCACTTTGGCGAGACCGTCGCGGTCGGTAAACCGTGACACCATCATCACCTTACCCTCCGGGCCCTTGAAGCCGGCCTTTACGGGCATGTTCGCAATGACTTTGCCGTCGGCGGCCGTAAACCGGTAGGTCAGTTCCAGCGGAATCTCCTCGCCTTTCACCATCGGGCAAGTCAGACGTCCGGGGGCGCACTGCAGACTGTCGAGCGCCGAGATATATTCGGCATAAATGGTATTGGCCAGATCCTCGCCGCCCAGCACTTCCGTAGGCAGCGGACGGTGAATGCTCGGCATCAGCTCATTCAGACCCTTGGCGTACTGCTGCACGGCCGAAAGGAGGTCGCCCTGTTCGCGCGAGAACCGCGCACGGGTCAGCGACTCCGAGCCGAACTGTTTGTTGCTCGAGGTGAGCTGCTCCACAAAGAGGCTCAAGTCCTTGGGCGTAATCTGTACGCTGACCCAGTAGCTGGTATCGGTTTCGATGGAATCCTTCACCTTGAAGTAGCCGCTCTTCATGGCAGCTTCCACCCACGATGTACGCTGGTCAATCTCGAGGATCGAGTCGATAGCCATCAGACGGCCGCACAGGGAGGCGGTATCAATCTTGTGGTCGAAGGAATTGTAGAGCTGCACGATGGCGAGCTCGTAGGCATCGTCGTGATCATCGCCCATGGCAACGGTCTTTCCCTGTCCGGTAGGGTTCTTGGTCCAACGTGGTAACGGCTTCTGCGCCAAAGCGGGTGCAAGACTCCAAACGGCAAGTGTAACGACAAGCAGAAATGTTTTCATTGTATGAGTATTGTTTTTGTAAGTTTTTCAATCGGTTTCCTTAATCGGTACTCCTTATTAATATGGGCACAAAGATAACCGTTTTTCGCCTTATAAGCAAATTATTTTACAAAAAAGTTGCTTTCAGGGCCTAAAAGAGCCCCAAAAACAACAATTTTTGATGATTTTAACCAATTTAGAATTTTATCTAATTGATAATTGATAATTGATATTTTTTTCCGTCCGGTCGGCACTGAGTCCGGATTGGTTCTTGGCAGCATAGGGCCAACTATCAACTATCAACTATCAACTATCAATTATCACCTCACAGAGATCCAAATCTCCTCGGCGCGGCGGGAGGCATCCTGAAGGGTGTTCCAGAGGAGGCTGAAGGTGGAGGCAGAGTACTGCAGGCGCGGTGCCGCAGGATCGTCCATCGGGGAGAGTCCTACCAGGATGCAGCCGCGGGTATCGGCCACGGTGTTGCCCGCATGGAGCATGAT
>JAGBQS010000069.1 GCA_017632695.1 Bacteroidales bacterium | reverse complement strand
CCGTCGTGAAAATCGTGTCCCCAATCATAAGATTCCTGTATCTGCGTCACCCGAAAAACGCCTTCCGGAGTACGCATATCGCCCCAGTGCTGTTTGGGTCCCAGATTCCGGCCGCACGATATCGGCACTACAAACAGGGTGTCGAATAATTCGGTTTCAATACTGTCATGCTGTTCCGTTCCGGTTACTTCGAGTAAGGTCAGCGTCATCCGGTTCTTGTCGATGTCCACATGATACTCTGCCGCCCGACAGGCGACAGCTATCAGGCAGCCTAAAACCAGAAGCATCCGTTTCAGAAACATTGTACAATAGAGATTGGCTAATATGGGTGCAAATATACGGATTTTTACGAAAAGATGCGGCCTTTTCGGAGAAAAAATATCCGTACGCTGCACTTTTTTGAATGCAGGCACGCGTTTTAAGAAAAAATAGTGTATCTTTGCAGCATGGATTTGAATATCTTGAAACAAAAAGCGATCGGGACCCTCGGCTTCGAATGCTTACATCCTATGCAGGAAAAAATGCTCGAAACAACCGTTTCGAGCCCTCATGTTCTGTTACTGTCGCCCACCGGAAGCGGCAAGACGGTTGCCTTTCTGCTGCCCTTGCTGGCACAACCCGGAAAGGCGCTGATTATTGTTCCCTCGCGCGAACTGGCGCAGCAGATCGGCGAAGTTGCCAAGAAACTCGGCCTGCCCAACACCGTCTGCTATGGCGGACACGATCCCCGTATCGAGGTACAGCGTCTGGAGAATCTTCAGGCCAACCCGTCGTATCTGATCATCGGCACATCCGGCCGTTTGAAGGATCACATCGAACGGCAGCGCATCAATCCGAAAGACTTTACGCAGCTGGTGCTCGACGAGTTTGACAAAAGCATGGAACTGGGCTTCGAGGAAGAAATGAAGTTCATCATCAGCCGATGCACGAACGTGGGTCTGAAGATCCTGACTTCGGCCACACACACCACCCCGATTGCTTCGTGGTTAGACTTCAAGCCCTACGAACAGCTCGACTACACCCGGCCCGGCGATACGCTGAAACTGTATCAGGTGAAAAGTCCGGTTGCCGACAAGCTCGAAACCCTGAAGAATCTGCTCCTGAGCCTTCCTGACGACGGTCCCGCCATTGTGTTCAGCAACTACCGCGAAAGTGCCGAACGCATAGCCCATTACCTGCAGGACGAAGGCATGGGCTGCGCCCTGTATCACGGCGGTATGGAGCAGGATGTGCGCGACAAGGCCCTGATCCGGCTGCGCGCCAACTGTGTCCGCATCATGTCGGCTACCGATCTGGCAGCCCGCGGACTGGATATTCCCGAAGTCCGTCATATCATCCATTATCATCTGCCTGCCGATGCCGAATCCTTCACGCACCGCAACGGACGTACTGCCCGCAACGGGGCCGAAGGCACTGCCTATTTCCTGGTGGGGCCCAACGAGTTCCTGCCGGAGTTTGCCGGAACCGACGTTCCGTATTTCAGCACCCGGAACAAAAAACCGATGCCCGCCTCGCCATTTGAACTGATTTACATCGGCCGGGGCAAGAAGGAAAAGATCTCGAAGGGCGATATTGTCGGATTCATGACCAAGACCGGCGGCGCCGACGGCTCGCAGTTAGGCAAGATATTTGTGATGGAGCACTGCAGCTACTGCGCCTTGCGCAAGGAGGCAGTCCGCGATGTGCTCAACCGCGTGAAGGGACAGAAAATCAAGGGCGAAAAGACAATTTACAAGATTGTAGATGGAAATTAAGGATCTGGTGCTGCAGAAGCCCCGCTTCAATGCACTTGTCAGACAACTCAGAAGCATTAAGGACAAAGAAGCCGGCGGAAAGGCTGCGCGTCCCACTGTCATTCAGCTCAAAGGCCTGAAGGGATCGTCGGCCGCCACCTTTCTGGCTCCCCTCAAGAACGCATTTCCCGGCATCTATCTGTTTATCCTGAACGACGAGGAACAGGCAGGCTACTTCTATCACGACATCTGTCAGATTGCCGGCGAACAGAGTGTTTCCTTCTTCCCGTCCAGTTACAAACGCAGTATCAAGTACGGACAGCTCGACAGTGCCAACGAGGTGCTGCGCAACGAGGTGCTCACCTCCTTGGACAAAGGCAGCATCGCCATTGTAACCTATCCGGAGGCGCTGGCCGAGAAAGTGGCAAGCACGGAAAAGGTCGAGAAGAACATCCTCCATCTGCACAAGGGCGAGCAGGTGGACAGCAAGTTTGTGGTCGAGATGCTGAACGCAACGGGCTTCCAGCGTACCGACTACGTGTACGAGCCCGGTCAGTTTGCCGTCCGCGGCTCCATCATCGACGTGTTCAGTTTCTCGTGCGAATATCCGTTCCGAATCGACTTTTTCGGCAACGAGATTGATTCGCTGCGCAGTTTTGAGGTCGAGACCCAGCTGAGCCGCGAACAGCTCGAGGAGGTCACTCTCTCCCCTTCGTTTGCCGACGAGGAGACTCAGGGTATCTCGCTGCCGGAATTTCTGCCCGACGGCTCGCTGATCCTTTGCCAGGATCCGGAATGGGTGCTCGACCGTGTTACCGCCATCTGTTCGCAGGAACTGTCCGAGCAGCTTATCAAGAGCGAGGAAGGCGACACGAAAGCCCTGCAGAAGCTGGTGAATGCCGAAAGCTTCCGGAAGGGTTTCCAGCGGTTTTCGATGGTGCTCATGACCGATAAGGTCAACCCGCTGGGACCGGACGGGACGGTCGATTCTTCCATCGAGTTCCACACGACGCCCCAGCCGGAATGGCACAAGAACTTCGACCTCATTGCCCAGGACTTCCTCCGCTACCAGTCGGAGGGCTACACGCTGCACATCCTGAGCGATTCGCCCAAGCAGCTGGACCGTATCGAGGCCATCTTCGAGGACCGCAACGAGCAGTTCCCGCTGGTACGCATTCCGCGCGCCATTCATCAGGGGTTCATCGACGATGACACCAAAAACTGTTACTTTACGGATCATCAGATCTTCGACCGTTACCACCGCTACAGCCTGAAATCCGACCGTGCCCGCAGCGGCAAGATTGCGCTCAGCCTGAAGGAACTGAAGGAGTTCATGATCGGCGACTATATCGTGCATGTGGACTACGGCATTGCGCAGTTCGGCGGACTGGTGGATATGCCTTTGGGAAAGGACAAGGTGACCGGCGAGGAACGGCATCAGGAGGTGGTCAAGCTGATTTACAAGAACGGCGACCTGCTGTTTGTGTCCATACACCAGCTCGACAAGCTGTCCAAGTACCGCGGACGCGATGCCGAACCGCCTTCATTGTCACGTCTGGGAAGCGGTGCCTGGGAACACATGCGCGACAAGACCAAGGAGAAGATGAAGGACATGGCGCGCGAGCTGATCAGCCTCTATGCGGCGCGTCGCGAGGAGAAAGGCTACAAATACAGCCCCGACAGCCAGATGCAGCACGAGCTGGAGGCCTCGTTCATGTTCGAAGACACCCCCGACCAGCTGAAAGCCACGCAGGACATCAAGCGCGACATGGAAAGCGAGAAGCCCATGGACCGTCTGGTGTGCGGCGATGTAGGCTTCGGCAAGACCGAGGTTGCCATCCGTGCGGCCCTGAAAGCCTGCAACGACTGCAAGCAGGTAGCCGTCCTGGTTCCTACCACCGTGCTGGCATTCCAGCACTTCAAGACTTTTTCGGAACGACTGAAGGATTTCCCGGTTCGTGTGGATTACCTGACGCGTGCCCGCACCGCCCGGCAGACCACACAGATACTCAAGGATCTGAGCGACGGACACATCAACATCATCATCGGCACGCACAAGCTCATCGGCAAGCAGGTCAGGTTCCAGGATCTGGGTCTGCTCATCATCGACGAGGAGCAGAAATTCGGCGTCAAGACCAAGGAGGCGCTCAAGAAGCTGCGCGTCAACGTGGACACCCTGACCATGACGGCAACCCCGATTCCGCGCACGCTCCAGTTCAGCCTGATGGGTGCACGCGACCTGTCGGTCATCGGTACGCCGCCGCCCAACCGCTACCCCATTCAGACCGAGGTGCACCGCGATGAGAACGACATCATCCGCGAAGCCATCAACTTCGAACTGTCCCGCAACGGACAGGTGTTCTACATCCACAACAAGATCTCGCAGCTGCCCGACATCGTGGCCCGCATCCAGAAGCTGGTGCCCGATGCCCGCGTTGCCATGGGCCACGGACAGATGGAGCCGGACAAGGTGGAGCAGCTGATTCTGGACTTTGCCAACCACGAGTACGATGTGCTGGTCTGCACCACCATCATCGAGGCGGGACTGGACATCCCGAATGCCAACACCATGATTGTCAGCCAGGCCCAGAACTACGGTCTGAGCGAACTGCACCAGCTCCGCGGACGCGTGGGACGCACCAACCGCAAGGCATTCTGCTACCTGCTGACTCCACCCTACACCGCCATGAGTACCGATGCCCGCCGACGCCTGCAGGCCATCGAGAACTTCTCCGGACTGGGCAGCGGCATTCATCTGGCCATGCAGGATCTGGACATCCGCGGAGCCGGTAACCTGCTGGGCGGCGAGCAGTCGGGCTTTATTGCCGATCTGGGCTACGAGGCTTACCAGAAGATCCTGAAGCAGGCGGTCCGCGAACTGAAGACCCGCGAGTTTGCCGACCTCTATGCTGAAGAACGGGAACAGGCCGAAACCATTGCCGACGACTGTACGCTCGATACCGATCTGGACATCTGCTTCGGCGAGAAATATGTTCCGGAGAGCTCCGAACGCATTGCGCTCTATCAGGAGCTCGACAACCTGAGCACACCCGAGGAGATTGAGGCTTACCGCTCGCGGCTGGTGGACCGTTTCGGCAAGATCCCGAAGCAGGGCGAGGAACTGATCCGCGTGGTGGAACTGCGCCGTCTGGGGCGCACGCTGGGCTTCGAGAAGTTCATCCTGAAACAGAACCGTCTGAAGTGCATTTTCATCAGCACACTTCCGGAGTACTTTGCGGGCGATATGTTCGAGCGCGTCATCAACTACGTCATCGCCCACCCCCACCGCTGCCGTCTGGAGGACAAAAACGGTGTCAAGTCGGTACTGATCGAGAAGGTGGACAGCATCCGCGAGGCCAACCGCATTCTGAACCGGATGTGCAATACAGCGGCGGAGGAGTGATGCACAACTCAATTGATAATTGATAATTGACAATTATTTTCCGTCCGGTCGGCACTGAATCCGGCTTGATCTTGGTAGCATAGGGCAATTATCAGCAATAGTTATGCAATTTGATTCTGCATATTTATTCATCTGAAAAAGAAGGGCCGAAAAAGTGCCCCACGGGACAATTTTTGCCGCCAGACCTGGAAAAACTTTTTCTCAGGTGAGGCGGCAAAATTTTTCAGGTAGGGCAGTAAAAACGCCTTAATAAGCCGTTAGATCAGAGGATAACGGAAGCCTGATAAAAATGCATAAAAAAATCAGATCATTCTTTATAATTGTATTTGAATACAGACTATTTTTATCTTACCTAATCATTACAGGAGCAACTGCGACGATGCCTGTTGTGATGACCACAGGATTACGCTGAAGTAATTCTTTTCGTCACACGTTCCGGTCCGGTGGATAAGGGTCATAAGCGGAGGGGAGAATAATTACGAATTACTAATCCCTTTCCCTCGCTTCGGAAAGCGAGAAACAAAAAAAGAGGATGTTTTACCATCCTCTTCATTACTATCTATAATTATAGGTTATGCTTATTTGATTTTCCAGGAACCTTCCTTGAATGCTACAACCCAAGAGGCTACCACTTTTTCATTTTGTTCAGCTTCCTGATACATATTTACCGTTACTTCGAAGGTGCAATCATCTAAGAAGCCAGCAATTGAGGGAGCAGCGTCTTCGATTCCGGCCTTTACAGCTTTCTTGGCATCAGAAAGTTTTGCGTTCTCAATATAAATGTCGCCAACGGTATTGTTGAGTGCTTCGCTTAACATATTCACAGAATATGTATCCAAATCGCCTTGATCAGAAATGTAAGCTTCAACGAAATAGTTACCTGTTTCATCCTTCTTGTCGTCGTCATCATCACAAGATACGAAACCGAAACTCAGAACTGAAACCATCAGGATGGCCAGCAAACTCCAAAATTTTTTCATGTTTTTGTGTTTTTAAATAGTTAAAAAAGTTGTTTTCAATTAGATGGTATTATGCTAACATAATTTACATCGGGATTGCGGTGCAAAGATAAGGAGCTTTTTTCGCAGATGCAAATAAAATCGTCCAAAACGTAAAAAAAGCACGAAAAAAGTGGGAAAATAAAAAAAAGAACTGCTATAAAACATATTTTTTTGTCATTATAGCGCTTCCAGTCTTAATGAGTAGAGAGTAGAGAGTAAAGAGTAATGTAGAATGATGGCGATGGCCGAAACGCTTGTCGGAAATGATTAGAGTGTAGAATGCCAACAAACTACATTACTCTTTACCCTTTACTCTTTACTCTAAAAAAATCACACAATTCCCTGCGCCATCATGGCCTTGGCAACCTTCATGAAGCCGGCGATATTGGCACCCTTCACGTAGTTGATGTAGCCGTCGGGCTCCTTGCCGTGCTCCAGACACTGCTTGTGGATGCCGTGCATGATTTCGTGCAGGCGCTTATCGACCTCATCCGCATGCCAGGAAAGGTGCATGGCGTTCTGGCTCATCTCGAGACCCGAAGTAGCTACGCCGCCCGCATTGACCGCCTTGCCCGGCGCATAAAGCATGTGATGCTCCAGAAAGAGATCGATGGCATCGGGCGTACAGCCCATGTTCGAGATCTCGCCTATACACTGGCAACCGTTGGCCAGAAGCTGGGCGGCATCCTCACCGTTCAGCTCGTTCTGGGTGGCACAGGGCAGCGCAATGTCGCACTTGCATTCCCACGGACGCTTGCCTGCATGGAACACAGCGGACGGATATTGCTCGGCGTATGGAGCCACGATATCCTGACCGCTGGCACGAAGCTCGAGCATATAATCGATCTTCTCGCCCGAAATACCGTCCGGGTCGTAAACATATCCGTCGGGGCCCGAAATGGTAATCACCCTGGCACCCAACTGCGTGGCCTTGGTGGCAGCGCCCCACGCCACATTGCCGAAGCCGGAAATGGCCACCGTCATGCCCTTGATGCTCT
>JAGBQS010000068.1 GCA_017632695.1 Bacteroidales bacterium | reverse complement strand
AATACCAGACTGATGGCCGAACTGCAAATTACGCAGGAATATCTGGGACATTCCAACCACATCGCCTTCCTGGCTCCCATGTGGACGGAATTTATAAGCGATTGCAGGATTCCCAACCTGGCAGGCTTTGCAGGCATCAGCAATATAGGCAGAAACGTGACAGGTAACGTTATGGCCGAAGCCAACTGGTATGCCTTCGGACGGCTGGCCGAAGAACCTGACCTCTCAGCCCGGACGATAGCCCAGGAGTGGGTAACCGGCGAGTTTAAGAATCTGGATGCCGACGGACAGGAAGCCATCGTTCAATTGCTTCTGATGAGCCGTGAGGCGGTGGTTGACTACATGATGCCATTAGGGCTGCACCACCTGTTTGCCTGGGGTCATCATTACGGTCCGGAGCCCTGGTGCCAGATTCCGGGAGCACGTGCAGACTGGCTTCCCTCCTATTATCATCGGGCCGATGAGCAAGGCTTAGGCTTCGACCGTACGGCGGCTACCGGCAGTGGTGCCACCTTGCAGTATCCGGATCCGATGGGAATGGTTTTCGAGCAGGAGGATTCCTGCCCGGAAGAGTATCTGCTATGGTTCCACCATACAGACTGGAGTTACCGCAGGCAATGGAAGTGCTGCAACGAAAACGAAAACCTATGGCAACACCTGGGACGTCACTATCAGCGAGGCGTCGACCAGACCGTTCACATGCAGGAACTCTGGCAACAGCTGGAAGGCAAACTGCCCCAGGATTTATGGAACGACATCCGTCTCCGACTGGATTGCCAGCACAAGGATGCCATCTGGTGGCGCGATGCCTGTCTGCTGTATTTCCAAAGCATCAACCAATTGCCCTGGCCCCAAACGGCTGCCGAACCGCAGCACAAGCTGGAAGATCTGAAGAAAGTCCGGCTTGGCATCACAAACTATGAATGTCCTTCAATCGGACTCCTCGACGCTGTCCGATAGTCCGGCAAGGGATTAATAATTCCAGCCCCGTTTACTAATTAAAAATTGTTCCCCAACTGGAGAAAAAGTTTTTTCCAGTTGGGGAACAAATTCTGACTAATTTTACCGGCCGGACCGGCGACGTTTTATCGGATCCAAAGAAGTTCGCGATACTTAGGCATCGGCCACATGCTATCGTCGACAATTTCCTCCAGTTTATCAATCGGGCGACGGATAGCTGCGAACGATTCGGCAATCTCGTAGTAGGCCATTGCCTTCTCGTACATATCGTCGATACGGTTAGCCACTTTGCGTTTCTCAACCATAGCATCGACCTTAGCCTTGATGTCGGCATTGTAACCGGCAATCTTCTTGATGATCGATACCTCCGAAGAAGACAGGTTCTCCCACTCGGTCGGGAAGAGACTCTTCATCATGGCCACATTCTTCAGGAGTGTCGACTGGTAGGCAATGGCGGCAGGGATGATGTGGTTGATAGCCAGATCGCCCAAAACACGTGCCTCAATCTGTACCAGTTTCACATAGGTTTCGAACTTCACTTCGTTGCGGGCATGCAGCTCCGACTGGGTAAATACACCCATCTTCTCGAACATAGCCACAGCATCGGGCTTCACGTTCTCGAGGAACATCTTGGGCACACAACGCTCGATGTCGAGACCGCGCTTCTGTGCCTCCTTCGGCCAGGTATCGGCATAACCGTTACCATCAAAGCAGACAGTATCGATGATACGGGCGATGATTGGCTTCAGAGTTCTCATGACAGCCACCTTGACGTCTGCTCCGGCAGCCATTTCCTTATCGACATCAGCCTTGAAGTCGGTGAGCTGTTCAGCCACCATCGTGTTCAGGGTGGTCATAGCCGACGAGCAGTTAGCCTTCGAACCTACGGCACGGAACTCGAAACGGTTGCCCGTGAAGGCGAACGGTGAGGTACGGTTACGGTCGGTGTTATCGATGAAGATCTCCGGAATCTCAACCAGACCCAGATCGTAGGCATGCTTACCTGCAATCACAATATCGGTATCGTCAGGTACGGTAAGCAGCTTATGCAGCGCATCGGTCATGGTCTTGCCCAAGAATGCCGAAATGATGGCCGGAGGTGCCTCGTTGGCACCCAGACGGTGTGCATTGGTGGCCGAAGCGATAGATGCCTTTAACAGGGCACCGTGACGGCGAAGCGCTTCGAGCGTGTTGACAAAGAAGGTGACGAACTGGAGATTGCTCATCGGATCCTTGCCGGGAGCATACAGAATAACACCCGTATTGGTACTGAGCGACCAGTTGTTATGCTTGCCCGATCCGTTGATGCCCTCGAAAGGCTTTTCGTGCAACAGAACGCGGAATCCGTGCTTGCGGGCCACACGCTTCATGACACCCATGATGAGCATGTTCTGATCGACAGCCAGGTTGGTCTCGCCAAAAATAGGTGCAAACTCGAACTGGTTAGGAGCCACCTCGTTGTGACGGGTCTTCATCGGAATACCCAAACGGTGTCCCATGATTTCCAGATCCTTCATGAAAGCCTGTACACGGCTCGGAATCTGGCCGAAATAGTGATCATCCATCTGCTGGTTCTTGCTCGAAGCGTGACCCATCAGCGTACGGCCGGTAGACATCAGGTCAGGACGTGCACTGTAGAGATTGTCATCTACCAGGAAATACTCCTGCTCCCAACCCAGATTGGAAATAACCTTAGTTACATTCTTGTCGAAAAGCTGGCAAACCGGAACTGCTGCATCGTTGACAGCCTTCAGGGCTTTCTTCAACGGAGCCTTGTTGTCAAGTGCCTCGCCCGTATAGGAAATGAATACGGTAGGAATGCAAAGGCAGTCATCGAGAATGAAAACAGGACTGGTCGGATCCCAGGCGGTATAGCCGCGAGCCTCAAACGTTGCACGAATACCTCCCGAAGGGAAGCTGGAAGCATCAGGTTCCTGCTGAACCAGGCTCTTGCCTTCAAATTCCTCGATCATACCGCCCTTCCAGTCGTACTCCATAAAAGAGTCGTGCTTCTCGGCAGTAGTCTCTGTAAGAGGCTGGAACCAGTGGCAGCAATGGGTAACGCCATGTTCCATGGCCCACTGTTTCATACCTGCAGCCACACCATCGGCTACATTACGGTCCAGATGTTTTCCGTTATCGATGCAATCAATCAGCGCATGGAGCGTCTTAGCATCCAGGTACTTCTGCATCTTCTCACGATTGAACACAAGTTCACCGAAATATTCCGACGGACGCTTGGCCGGAACTTCCACTTCGACAGCTTTTTTCTGGAAAGCTTTCTCGATAGCATCGAATCTTAGCTGACTCATAACACAAATGATAAAAAATTATACAACTGTTAAAATATCTGTCTTTTTACTTGCGTGAAATTTGATTTGCGAGCAATTTGCCAATACATTTGAAGTCCAGAATGACTAAAAATGAATGAAGAACTCTCTTTTTTCATCTTTCACGGTGCAAAGATAAGTGCATTTTTTGAACCCGCCAAATTTTTTATCACTTTTTTTCATAATATTTACAATTTTCTTTTCCGTTTTTGCAATTCGAAGCATTTTGCAATTACTATTTTGCATTTTGAAGCATTTTTCAATTGTTTTCCGATGTTATCGCACATTTTTCTACCAATAATAGGCGTTTCAGTTCAAAAAGAAAGCAAAAATTTCAAATCTGATTCATTTGGAACGCATTTTTGACTACTATACAATGCACTGCGGCACAAAAACGAGGCCCAAAAACATTTTTTGGCCACAAAAATTACCATCGTACACATTATTTATATATCTTTGCGCGCATAATTGAAAAATCAAAATAAAATAGCATATATGATGACCGCAAAAGAAATCCGCGAGAGCTTCCTGAAGTTCTTTGCTTCGAAAGGCTGTACGATTGTACCGTCGGCCCCCATGGTACTGAAGGGAGACCCGACCCTGATGTTCACCAACGCTGGCATGAACCAGTTCAAAGACATTATTCTGGGCAACGTTGAAAAGAAATTCAGCCGCGCGGCCGATAGCCAGAAGTGCCTCCGTGTATCGGGCAAGCACAACGATCTGGAAGAAGTAGGCCACGATACCTACCACCACACCATGTTCGAAATGCTGGGCAACTGGTCGTTCGGCGACTACTTCAAGGAGGAAGCCATCAGCTGGGCCTGGGAATATCTGGTTGACCAGCTCCACCTTGACCCCAAGAATATGTACGCAACCGTTTTCGAAGGCTCAAAAGAGGAAGGCCTGGAGCGCGACAACGAAGCTGCTGCCATTTGGGAGCGCTTCTTGCCGAAAGACCATATCCTGAACGGCAACAAGCATGACAACTTCTGGGAAATGGGCGATACAGGTCCTTGCGGCCCTTGCTCGGAAATCCATTACGACTCCCGTTCGAAAGCTGAAAAGGCTCAGACTCCGGGACGTGAACTGGTCAACAAAGACCACCCGCAGGTT
>JAGBQS010000008.1 GCA_017632695.1 Bacteroidales bacterium | reverse complement strand
CTTCCTTGGCCGCTTCTGTGATCTGCTCCAGATCATCCGCCACATAGAGGACGGTCGTCTTTTCGCCGGCGTATTCCGCCACGGCTTCCGCGATGGTCAGGCCTTCCTGAGAAGAGGACCAGCCGCCCACCAGGGAGTCCATATCCCCGGCGCGGGGGCCCACCACCAGGATGGTGCGCTCTTCGTTCTGGGCAAGCGGCAGGATGCCGTCGTTCTTGAGCAGGGTCATGGACTTGCGGGCAGCTTCCAGGTTCAGGGCGGTGTGCTCGTCGTTGCCCACGAACTGGATGGCGTATTCCACGTCCACATAGGGATTCTCAAACACGCCCAGCTGGAACTTGCAAAGCACGATGCGCTTGGCGGCGGCGGTGATGATGGCTTCGTCGATCTTTCCTTCTTTCACCATCCGTATCAGTTTTGCCTGACGGATCGAAAGTTCCGAGAGGTCGATGCGGGCAAACTGATCGACGTAGTTGTCAAGGTCTTCCAGCTGTTGCTGATACTGATTCTCAAGGTCGAGCAACTTCTGCTTGTAGGTTTCCTCGAGCATGTTGGTTCGCTTCCGCTCTTCGGCCAGGCGTGCCTGCTCCGCCTTATACTGGCGTGCGTAGCTGTCGCTGGCTACCCGGTTGTATTCATCGCGCAAAGCCTTGAAACGGTCGCTTCTGCACAGTACGATTCGGAAAGGCTGCTGGGGAGAGATGGTCCACTGCTCGATAGCCTGCGAGTTGAAGATCTCGTATCCGGCCTTTTCGATGCGGCGAATGGTAACTTTATCACCGGCGTGGAGCGTTCGGAAACGGAGCGTAGCCTGACCGTTTTCATCGGAGATGGCGGCTCCGGCATTCATTACCGTTACGCCGACTTGGGAGAGTGGTGTTTTCTTCGAGCTTTCGTTGTACTCCTGAACGATGACAGTTTGTTCAACTTGTGCCGAAAGAGCAGCAAACGAAGCTAAAAAAAGGATGGAGGATATCAGTTTTTTCATTTCTTCACGTTTTCCATAAAGTCAATAACCTGCCGAAGGGTATCGAGTGCTTCGGCCTTGTTGTTACGGATCTCAGAGAGACTGTCCTGGGCAGTTGAAATCTGGTGAATGTCCTTAGTCTGCGACATGTAACTGCCTAAAAGATCCATCTGTTCGTAACGTGTGATGGCCTCGTCGATTTTGCCTTCCTGAACAAGCGCGATGATTTGTCTTTCCTGTTCGGAAAGTTCCGAGAGGTCAAAGCGTGCGAACTTCTCCACATACAGATCAAGGTTTTCAAGCTGCTCGTCATATTCATCCTGAACCTTGATCAGTTCAGCCTGATATTCTTCTTCCTTGAGACGTCCGGCCTGGCGTTCGGCTGCCAGTCTGGATTTCTCTTTCTGGAGCTGACGTCCATAGCTCTCGCTGGCCACCTGGCTGTATTGGTCGCAAAGTTTGCGGAACTTGTCCGAACGGCAAAGTACCAGCTGAAAGGGAACTTGGGGAGCTATGGTCCATTGCTCGACCGCCTCTTTGTTGAATATTTCATAGCCGGCTTTCTCGATGCGGCGGATTACCACCGGATCTCCAGCCTTGCTGGTTCGGAAGTTGAGGGTCAGAACACCTTGGGCATCGCTCATGGCGGCTCCTGCATTGGCAACGGTCAGACCAACACCCTGCAGGGGAGTTTTGGCTTCCGATCCGTTGTATTCCAATATCTGTACAGGCTGAGAACTTTGGGCCGATGCTCCGACTGCCGAAAGCAGTAACAGAGCCAGAATCAGATTTCTTTTCATTCTCATTGATTAATTTCCGTTGTTCGTTTATCTGACGGATTGCTGTCAGTCAGCCACTTGTGCGTGACGGGTTTTATTTTCCGGTTTTGTGCAACAGGAAAACTACATCGGCATCTACGGTTTCTTCCGGACTGATGAAAGTTTCGTAGCCGTCGGCTCTGACTTCTACATCCTTATATTCGCGTTGCTGTTCAATCGGGATATCCACCGAGAAATGACCGTCGGCATCCGTAACTGCGGTGAAGGCTCCTTCGTCGATACTGAATACGGCGCCTGCTATAGGTTCCTGTGTCTCAAAGTCGAGTACGCGTCCGCCAAAGAACCGGAAAGTATCATCGCGTTTCAAGTCGAGCGACAGGCTGGTACTCAGACCGGAACCGAGATGCATCGTAGTAGAGATGCTGTCATAATAGGGCGCCTTGAACGCTACATCTACCGAAGTCAAACGTTGGAATCCGGCAACGCTCGAGAGCTGGATGGTTGTGTCGAGACTCGATAGCTGGTATTCGTTTCCGTTCACATAAAGAACTCCGCCTACACCATCGGCAGTTGTACCGAACGGAAGCTGATGCTGTTGGTCGGAAAGTGTCATGGATAGCTGAACAGGCAGCCCCAGCCAATAGAGGAGGAAGAGGGCAACGATGCTGCCCAGGGTGCGGATGGCGATTCGGCGACGGCGTTCACGTTCGTGGCGTTTCCAGAGCGTATCGAACGAAACACCCAGCATCTTCGACACCACTCGTATGAAGGCTTTCTCTTTGCCTACCTCGGCTATGCTGACACCCAGCAGTTCGGTTTCCGGATGCTGGCTGGTGTATTCTTTCAAGTAGCGCGGGAAGCACTCCAAATCGGGGTTATAGCAGTTAGGCTGACCGTCGACG
>JAGBQS010000067.1 GCA_017632695.1 Bacteroidales bacterium | reverse complement strand
GCGCAAATATAAGCAAAAATCATACCTTTGGAAGTCTCTGCAGGGCTAATCCGGGTTATTTTGTATTATGGCAAATTTATTGCTAACTTCGCTTAGATATCTAATGACGCCAATTATTATGGAACTTAACATTTCTGATTCAAATTTCGACGCCGTCCTCGCTGAAGGACTGCCGGTTATGGTTGATTTCTGGGCTCCCTGGTGCGGCCCTTGCAGAAGGGTTTCCCCTATCGTTGAAGAGCTTGCCGCCGAATACGCGGGCAAAATCAATATATGCAAATGCAATGTGGACGACAATGACGGCATCCCCATGAAATATTCGATCCGCAACATCCCCACCCTGCTGTTTTTCAAGAACGGAGAGCTCGTAGACCGTCTGGTCGGCGCCGTTCCCAAACAAGACATCGAAGACAAACTCAAATCATTACTGTAATGAAAAAACTTATAGTTTCCCTCGCGGCTCTGCTTATTGCATCGGCCATTTCCTTCAACGCAAACGCCGAAGGCTTTGTAGTTAAAGGCGGTTTGAACTATACCCAGCTCGACTTCAGCCAGTCGCTTAAAGACCAGGCCAAAGCTCTCGCCCTCGACGTGAAGTCATACTCAGGCTTCCACGCCGGCGTCGGTTACCAGACTGAAGACTTCCTCGGCTTCACCCTGCAGCCTGAAGTCCTTTATTCAAGGAAAGGTGTAAAACTCGGCGACCAGGTCAGCTGGGCCATGAACTATATCGAAATTCCCGTCAATCTGCAGTGGGGTATCGACCTCGTTGCCCTGAGACCCTTCGTCCAGCTCAGTCCTTATATGGGATTCGGCATCGGCGACGGCCGCATTTCAGGCTCTAAGTCTACCCTCAACGACAGGGTTTACAATTTCATCGAAAGCTTCAGCAAAGACGCCAACAAGTTCTCTTACGGTATCGGCATCGGCGGTGGAATCGAGCTTATGCGCAAATTCCAGATCAGCGCCAAATACGTATGGAACTTCGGCCATGTGGCAGATGTCAGCGATTACGTCAATCAGGCGACTAACGTAAAACGCGACACCGCTTCAGGTCTTGAGGTCTCTATAGCGTTGTTGTTTTAATTCAGGCTGCTGACAATCCATTTGTTGCCTTCCTTGGAGAGGGTCAGATGCATTTCATGACCTTTCTCGCTACCCATAGGGTAAAGCATGTAAGTAACACGTGCTTTACCCTTTTCTGTTTCTTCATCCACTGAAGTAACTTCAAAACGGGTCTGTGCGGCTGCATCCTTCATCTTGGCCTGCAATGCTGTGTCAAGTCTCTCCAGACTCCTTGTGCTGCGGTCGAGAACCGACAGCATGAGGCTGTCGCAATAGGCTTCGATGCCTTCATAATTCATCGACAGGTAGCTGGTAAGGAATTGTTCAGCAGTCTGCTGAGCTTTGCTGCTGCTGTTTCTGTTTGTGCATTAGCAGACCAGAACTGCGGCACATAAAACGATCAGTATCTTTTTCATATCTATAGTTATTTTGCTTCAAGAATATCACCATGGTCCCGCACTATGCCGCGGAGCCAGCGCTCAGGGAAAGCGGGGTGCTCGGGACCGGCTGGAATGTCGGTGCCTTCCGTCTGGAGCTTGAAGCTGCCGTCGGGGTTCTGCACCTTAATGTTGCCGTCCATAAACTTCACCAGAAGCTCGTTCTCGAGCTGCTGCCAGCGTGAGAACATCCTCTGGGCCATTGTGCAGCTCACGTCGGTAAGCACGGCCAGAGCCTCGTCACGCTTGCCGGCCTTCAGCAGGTCGCCGGCCTTGGCGTCAGCGAACTCCACTGCCTCAAGGCAGAGATTTTCATGCTTTGCCACTTCCTCGAGGATTACCGGAGCTACGCGGTCATACATCAGATAGGCGAAGTGGGTAACCTTATTGACCTGCCAGAAAGCAGAGGTCGGAGAATATTCGATCATGCTGCCGTTGCCCTCGCGGAAACACTCCGGCACTGCAGTTATGTTGGTGTACATGGGGGTCAGGGCAGAAGTGCCGGCATCGTCCACGCCGAACCACTGGATGCCGCCGATCTCGTCGGGCAGCCAGTTGCGGGACTGGCAGAGCAGCCAGAAGCCGGTCTGCTGGGTAGCGATGGCCCTTTCATGGACGTAGCTCGTGCCGTCGACGCTGAAGCTCATCGGACGCCACCTGTAAGGAACATGGTTGGCTCCTGCTCCCACATCCTGAGTCATATCCATCGGTGTGCCCTCGAAATGGTCGCGCATCACATTTG
>JAGBQS010000001.1 GCA_017632695.1 Bacteroidales bacterium | reverse complement strand
GATTCTCCCAAATGAATGGTCACGTTTTCCAGTCGGACATCGTGAGCCTTGTATAGCGGTCGTTCCCCTCCGAATTCCTGGTCTTTAATAAGTTGCATATTTGATGTTAGCAGTTTTGATGTCGCAGTAAGTATCCATGTCCGTAGCCCTCTCCATATAAAAGAGGGTACAGTCATGAATGTCGATGTCGTGAACGCAGTTCCGGTCTTTCAGTCCGACACTGCGGATGCCGGTCTGGCTTTCCCGACAGATGATGTTATAAATGTGAATGTCCTTGAATTCCGGTGCGAACAGATTGTCCGAAGCCGGTTTTACGCCGGACTGGTCGCCCTCCTTCTTCTTTTTCTCCTGTTCCAGCTGGTGGGCAACCGACTTGTTGATGTACGTACAGTCGAAGATGATCGCTTCGTCCTTAATGTCGTTCATCCGGATGTCTTAGCAGTAAATCTGGCTGGTAGGTCCGCCGTGACCCAGACCGCTCTTGAACCGCAGACCCACATCTGTACCGCTCAGAGTCAGATTACGGCACACAATCTTGTGGATGCCTCCGGAGACGTCGCTGCCCAGCACAAAGCCTCCGTGGGCATGATACACCGTGCAGTCCTGAATCAGGATATCCTCGCAGGGGCCCTGACTGACACCAGTGGCACCGGTTCCGCCTTTCAGGCAGATGCCGTCATCACCCGCATTGATGATGGTGTTCACCACCAGACCGCGTCTGACGTTAGCCAGGTCGATGGCATCGCCGTTTTGCACATTCCATTCGCAGCGGATCAGCACATGGTCGATGATGACATTTTCGCAAACAATGGGGTGGATGTGGAAACGGGGCGCATTCTGGAAGGTAACGCCCTCAAACAGGATGTTCTTGCTGCGTTGCAGGCGCACCAAGTCATTGCGCAGCCCTTCTTCCTTCTGGGCATTTTCCGTCTGGTTGTCCACCATCTTCAGGTCATAGGGCAGCCACAGGTCGCCCTTTTCGGTCACATAGCCGCCCAGTTTCTGGTATTGCTTCCATTCCACATCGCTCATCTTACCGCGCTTCACGGGACGCCAGTACTTTCCGTTACCGTCGAAGATTCCTTTTCCCGTAAAGCTGATATCGTGCAGTTTCTCGCCGCTGATGAGCGCTTTGTAACGGCCCTTGTTGCCGCTCACCTCGTACAGTGACTTGTCGGGCGAGAAGATGACCAGCGCCCGCTCCTCCAGGTGGAGGTCAATGTTGCTTTTCATCACAATCGGACCGGTCAGCCACACGCCGGCAGGAACAATCAGGTGTCCGCCGCCCTTGGCCGAAAGCGCCTCGATGCCCTCTCGGAAAGCATCCGTGCAGAGCGTCAGACCGTCGCCCTTGGCTCCGAAGTCGGTCAGCCTGACGCTTCGGTTGGGGATGGAGGGTTCTTGCACCTGTTTGAGTTCCACAGGCGTATCCTTGTAATATTTGGCGTAGTTCCTGGCGCCGGCAGGGATAGCCAGCATACAGATACAAAGGGCAATAATAAAATTTTTCATGAAAGGGACTATAAAGGTTAAGTGACTTCAGATGTTATGGTTCAGTTTCTGATAAATCAGATTCACGATGCTCTTGTTACCGGCCACAATCGAGACGTGCCGGTCATCCCGGAAGGGTTTTACCACACCTCCGGCTTCCTTCACAATCAGTTCGCCGGCGCACGCATCCCAAGGCTTCAGGTCCAGTTCCCAGTAGCCGTCCAGCATACCGCAGGCCACGCAGCAGAGGTCGTAGGCGGCCGATCCCATGCGCCGTATGCCGCGCAGATTCGGCAGCAAGGCATTCAGGTTATCCAGATTGTTGATCGGGTTGGTGGCCTTGTCGTAGGGGAATCCCGTACCCAGCACGCATTCGTTCAGATTCGTTTTGCGCGAGACGTGAATGAACCGTCCGTTCCAGCTGGCACCCTGACCCTTAACGGCACTGAACAGCTCGTCGAAGATGGGCACATACACCACACCCACCACCGTTTCCTGCCTGTAGCGCACGCCGATGCTTACACAGAAGATGGGCAGCCCCTGGCTGTAGTTGTTGGTGCCGTCCAGCGGATCCACCACCCATTCCCAGTCGCTGTCCTTCTGGTGCTGACCGGTTTCCTCGCCCAGAATGCTGTGCGTGGGGTAATGTCCGTTAATCTTTTCGATGATGTATGCCTCGCAGGCCTTATCGACTTCCGTCACCAGATCCGAGATGTTCGATTTGGTTTCCATCTGCAGGTGGCGGCTGCGGAATTTTTCGCGTTGCAGTTTACCTGCCCCCATTGCCCAGTCTACAGCGTGTCGGAGTACCTGGTTGAAATCAGGCTCATTCTGTTTTTTCTTCATAATTTTGTTTTCTTTTCGATGCAAATTTACTAAATTCTTATGGATTATCGTTAAAACTTCGTGATTTTTAACCAAAAAAGGGGCGATTTCGGCGAAAATGAGTTATCTTTGTGCGATAAATCGACAAAAATTCATGCTAAATCAGGAACAACCGTATCAGAATAAGACTGTAGCGTACTACACTTTGGGCTGCCGTCTGAACTTTGCCGAAAGTTCGACACTGGCCTACCGTTTGTCCGAGTTGGGTTTCGAGCGGCAGAAAGGCAACCGCGCTTCGGGCGCCGACCTTCTGGTAGTCAATACCTGTGCCGTAACCGAACAGGCAACCGCCAAGTGCCGTCAGCAGATACGCAAACTGATTCGCGAAAATCCCGATGCCTTTGTGGTGGTAACCGGCTGCTATGCGCAGATTGAGCCCAAGGAGCTGGCCGATTCCATCGGGGGCATCGACCTGATTGTGGGCAGCGAGTTCAAGGGCGAGAACATTGCGGCCTGTCTGGGCAACCTGACCAAGAAGCCCGAAGCCGAGGTGATGCACACCCGTTTCCAGGAGATACATACGTTTCACGCCAGCTGTTCGGCCGACGACCGTACGCGCCACTTCCTGAAGGTTCAGGACGGGTGCGACTATTTCTGCACCTACTGTACCATTCCGATGGCACGCGGACGCAGCCGTAACCCGCTCATAGCCGATCTGGTGAAGCAGGCGCGCGACGTGGTCCGCAAGGGCGGCAGGGAGATTGTGCTGACGGGCGTCAACATCGGCGACTTCGGCAAAACTACCGGCGAGGACTTTTTCAGCCTCTGCCGCGCGCTCGATGAGGTGGAGGGCGTTGAACGCTACCGCATCGGCAGCATCGAGCCCAACCTGCTGACCGACGATCTGCTCCGCTGGATAGCAACCGAAAGCAGGCGGTTTGCTCCGCATTTCCACATCCCGCTCCAGGCAGGCAGCGACGAGGTGCTGACCTTGATGCGCCGCCGCTACGATACCGCCCTGTTCCGCCGGAAAATCGAGCTGGTGAAGCAGCTCTTGCCCGATGCCTTTATCGGCGTCGATGTGATGGCCGGCATGCGCGGTGAGACCCCCGAGCTGTTCGAAAAGAGCTACCGGTTCCTGCAGAGCCTGCCCGTCAGTCAGCTGCATCCGTTTACCTACAGCGAACGCAACGGCACCAAGGCGCTCGAGATCAAACCGGTGGTTCCCGTCCGCGAGCGTCACGAGCGAACTTCACGTCTGGTGGCCCTGTCCGAGCAGAAGCTCCCGGAGTTCTACCGAAGCCAGGCAGGAACCCGCAGGCGGGTATTGTGGGAGCAGCCCGAAAAAGGCAAGACCCGCATGCACGGATTTACCGAAAACTACATCCGCGTGGAGCACACCTACGTGCCCGAATGGATCAATACCTGCACGGAGGTCGAACTGACCCCGAACGTGGGTACGAGCAGTCAGGGCCTTGTAATCCTGGCGGATTAAACGGTATTATTTACGGATTAAACGAAAGTATTTACCGGTTGAAACGAAGTCTATACGGAATGAAATGATAAAAACTATAACCCAAATTGTCCTATGAAAAAACTGATCTTATTGGTGCTCGTGGCTGTGTAGGCTACATTTGCCTTTGCGCAGAACTACGATCTGGTAGTTGCCAAAGACGGAAGCGGCGACTTCGACAACATTCAGGATGCCATCAACGCCATCCGCG
>JAGBQS010000066.1 GCA_017632695.1 Bacteroidales bacterium | reverse complement strand
TTCGTGGCACTGGTGTGCTTCTCGCTGTCGGGCAAGAGCGACGAGTCGGTCACCAGCTGGCTCTGGATATTGTTCGCCTCAGTAGTGTTCATCTTCTGGAGCGTGCAGGCCCTGGTGATGAAACTCGCCAACAACTATGCCCCCGACGCCGAAAGCGTATTCGTGTACATGGCGATTTCCGGCCTGGTGCTCATACCGGTAGCCCTTGCCATGACCGACTTCAGCCAGCCCATAAACCACGGCTTCAACGGCCCCTGGCTTACCTTCTGCATACAGATACTCAACGCCATCGGTGCCTTCACCCTGGTTTATGCCAACCGCTACGGCAAAGCTATGATAGTGGCCCCGCTGGGCGACGCCTGCGCTCCGGTTATCAGCTGCATCATATCGCTCATACTCTACTCTCACATTCCTTCTGTACCGCAGATTATCGGCATCGTTGCCGCTATCAGCTGCGTACTGATATTAAGTCGTGAATAACTTTAAACATTACGTATTATGAAGAAATTTGTACTGTTCCTCGCAGCCACTGCTTTTATGTTTGCAGCCTGCACGCCCAAAGATCCCGATACCCCCGACGGACCCGACGGACCTGATGATCCCGAAGAGCAGGTCGCTATCACCATTGACGGCAATTTCGATGACTGGGCGGCCCTCGATGCTTCAAAAGTCGCTGTAGCCAAGAACGATCCCAACTCCCCCTGGGATGCAGTTAAGCAGATGCGCGTTTACGCCAATCCCGATTTTGTCTTCTACTATTTCGAAATCGACAATGCTCAGGTAAAGGAGCTCCTTGAATCTGCCGTCGGCACTTACATAAACTCCGAAGGCAAAGAATCCCCCAACACCCTCAATATGCGAATCAACCTCAACACCGATGGTGAATTTACATCCGGCTATGAAAACTATCATCTCCAGTGCTATGACTTCATCATCGAGGGCACTCTGGCACAGGACGGAAAATGGGACACTTTTGCCGATGCTACCCTCCACCAGAGGATAAACAAAAAATGGGTTACCATTATGAACGGCGGACAGGGTCTCACAATGGGTGCCGGCAACGGCAACAAGTTCGAAATTATGTTGACCCGCGAGCTCTTCAACAACGCAGCAGCCGGCAGTTCAGAGCCCAAACCTATGGGAGACATCTTCCAGACCGGACTGCGCTTCTACGGAGCCGAATGGTCTGAGCTATCCAACCTGCCCAACGCAGCAATTACCGACGACAATGCCCAGGGCTGGGGTAATATGCTCGAAATCGTAACTGACAAATAACATTAACTGAACTGTTTTATGAGAATACGTCACCTCTTCCCCGTCCTGTGTTCCGTTCTTATGGTGCTATCTTGCTCCAACACGAACAATCAACATACTCCTGATGGTCCTGACGGTCCAGACAACCCCGAACCCAAAAAGGAAAAGCCCGCTCCTGGAGTTTACAAGTTTGTAATCTCCGATTTCAGCACAAAGGCTTCCGTTGATGGCAGCGGAAAAACTGCGTGGGAAGAGGGTGACGAGATTCTTGTCACCGGAGGTTACTATCCCGGCGCTATTACAGTAAAGCTCAAGGCATCAGATATTTCGCCCGACGGAAAGACAGCCGCGGTTACCCTGGACAAGGTTCCCGAAAGCGTGTTCGGGCCCGATGATTTCTACGCCGCCTGGCCTGCCGGGCTTATAGATCCCGAGAGCACCTTTACGGAAGACACCTTCGATTTTACCGACACCGACGCCCCTCTGATGTGCGCCTGGCTGAAGGGAGACACCTTCAACTTCGAGCACGTGTGTGCAGCTATCAGTTTCTCCGTCAACGGAGACTTCGACGGCTGCGTGTTCAGCGGACAGAAGTGGGAAATGGTCAAATACAGCACCTGGAGCGTCCAGAACAACAGCGAGGACCATAATTTCAGGAATGCACGCGGTAAATCAGACTACTTCCTGCGCAAGGACCTTAAAAACGGCGCCGCCACCCTCTACTTCCCTTTCTCACTGACTTTGGAAGAGGGCTTCCGGATATATCTTCGCAAAGGCGATTCTTATCCTAAGATCTTCACATACGATTCTGCCGTAGATCTCAAACGTTCCGAGGCCATCGCTCTGGGCGACATCAGTTCCAAGATCCAGGACTATTCCGGTCCCGCTCCCGAGCTGCCCCAGATGCCAGTATTGGACAAAATAACACGCTTTGATGTAAAGGAGGTCCCGGAGCTTTCAGGTCTCTGCCTCACATCCGACGGTTCGGCCCTCTGGACCGTAGGCGACAGCGGATGGCTCGGGCAGATCAGTTTCGACGGCAAGGTCACCAAGTTCTGGAACAAGACCGCCGATATGGAAGGCATTACCATTCACCCCCAGACCGGCGACCTGTACATAGCCAACGAGCCAAACTCCGTAATCAGGCTTAAGGCTCCTTACGACAAGCCATCGACGTTTGAAAGGGTAATTACCGTACCGGAAGCCAGCAAATACGGCAACAGCGGTATGGAAGGTATCGCCTACTACAAAGACGACATCCTTATAGTAGGCACACAGTCAAGCGCCAACGTATGGTTCTACAAAACAGACGGAACTTTGGTCAAAGGCCCCATCAGCCTGAAGAAAGTCTATACCGGCATTGTGGAGGTAGGCGGGCTCTGCTACGACCCTGTAAACGACTGGCTGTGGGTCTCCGACTCCGAAACGCACAAGATCTTCGTGTTCGACTCCGAGCTCACTCACGTGCTGGCCGAATACCCGGTGAGTATGATCCACAATAACGAATCCGTATGCGTGGACCATAAAAACAACTGCGTCTGGGTAGGATTGGATGACGGCGATGAAGACAATTCCGTGAGTGCAATCTACAGATTGGATTTCACAGGGCTGAACTAAGGCATTATGAAAAGAGTCTATCAGTGCTTATCCGCAGCGGCGGTCTTCCTCTCATTAATTGCCGGATGCAAGCCTGCAAACACCGACAAACCTGA
>JAGBQS010000065.1 GCA_017632695.1 Bacteroidales bacterium | reverse complement strand
ATGGCATCGATAATATATATAAGTGGAAGAATACCGTTGGACCGCTCGAAAGCCGCAAGCCCGATTTCAACATCTGGCACTATCATCAGACGGTCGGTTTGGGATACTTTGAGTATTTCCAACTGTGCGAGGATCTGGGTGCACGTCCGTTGCCCGTATTGGCAGCTGGCTTTCCATGTCAGAACTCGTCGGTGGGTGGACAGGGTCAGCAGGGCGGTATCCCGCTCAGCCAGATGGATGCCTACATTCAGGATGTGCTCGATTTGATTGAATGGGCCAATGGTGATCCGAAAACCAGCAAGTGGGCAAGGATGCGTGCTGAAGCCGGACATCCAAAGCCTTTTAACCTTACCATGATAGGCATCGGCAACGAGGATCTGATTGGTGAAACTTTCGAGGTGCGTTACAAGATGATCTGCCAGGCAATTAAGTCCAAGTATCCCGATATGGAGATTGTGGGTACTGTGGGTCCGTGGTGCGAAGGCTCGGACTATGAATGGGGTTGGCGTCTGGCGCGCGAAATGAAGCTGGAATACGTCGACGAACACTATTATAACAGTCCTGGCTGGTTCATTAACAATCAGGACTATTACGACCGGTATGCCCGTAAGTCCACCAAGGTTTATCTGGGCGAATATGCGAGCCACATCCACAACCGGGCCAACTGCATCGAGACGGCTCTGAGCGAGGCTCTTTATCTATGCTCGGTAGAGCGTAATGCCGATGTGGTTGCCATGACATCCTATGCGCCCCTGTTTGCCAAGAGGGGACATACACAGTGGAATCCGGACATGATTTATTTCACCAACCAGAGCGTCGAACTCACCACGGGCTATCAGGTGCAGAAACTGTTCGGACAGAATGCGGGCACCCTGTATCTGCCATCCCAGGTCCGCTTGCAGCAACCTGATGCCAACGTGCAGAAACGCATCGGCAGCAGCGCAGTTATCGATCCTGCCACGGGAGATCTTATCCTGAAAGTAGTGAACTATCTGCCTGTCGGCAATACGTTCCAGGTGCAGGTTCCAGCCGGTTATTCGGCAGTAGGTGAGGCGCTGGTACTCACGGGTGAACTTTCGGATACTCGAGCCGTCCCCGTTTCACTGCAAACCGCTTTCGCCAATGACGAACTCTCGTTTGAAGCTCCTGCCTACAGTTTCATGGTAGTGCGTCTGCAGTCCTCTTCAGAAAAGAAATAAAACCTCATAAACTCATATAATAATGGAAACTTCTAATACGCCTAAGCCTGATAACTATTTGGCATTGGCCATCATTACCACCATTCTATGTTGTCTGCCATTCGGTATCGTTGCTATTGTTAAGGCTAGTCAGGTCGATACCTTATATTTCGCCCAGCAGTACGAAGCGGCTCAGAAGGCCTCGTCAGATGCCAAGAAGTGGAGCATTATCGGACTAGTGACGGGTGGAGCAGGCATCTTCCTGTATTTCATCTTTATCCTTATTTGTGCTCTCATCGGTGCAGCGGCAAACTAATCAGACATCGCTTGTACTTTTAGCGGGTATCGTAATGGGCATCATCCTATTGTTCTGCTTTAATCCGGAACAGTCGGTATGGATGCCCAAGTGCCCGTTTAAACTTCTTGTCGGGCTAAGTTGCCCGGGATGTGGTGTACAGCGGGCTGTACATGCAGCCCTTCACGGCCACTTTCTGACGGCTCTTCGGTACAATTATTTTTTAGCCCTGACCGAGCCTTATGCATTCTTTCTGATATTGGAGAAGTGGGTTCTGCCCATTGGACGCTTTCAGCACCGTCTGGAGCGTTTCTGTGAACATCGCATCACAGTCTGTATCTACCTTGTCGCTTTTTGCCTTTGGTTTGTGCTGCGTAATGTTTTCGGCGTGTAGATTGTCTGAAAGGATGTAAAGAAAACAGGCTCTTCCGATGAGAAGGAGCCTGTTTGTATTTTCTGCAATAAGATTATACCTTGCAATAAAATTGGCAATGGATGCCAATAAGCGTAAGGCAGATACTTATTTGTTGATCTTCTTGTAGCGGTTGAGGAACTTATCAACACGACCGGCAGTATCGACGAGCTTGTGCTTGCCAGTATAGAATGGGTGACTGGCTGAAGTGATTTCAAGCTTTACCAAAGGATACTCAACGCCATCAATTTCGATGGTCTCTTTGGTGTTGATGGTAGAACGTGAGATAAAAGTCACGTCGTTTGACATGTCCTTGAATGCTACAGGACGATAGTTTTCTGGGTGAATACCTTTTTTCATTTGTTTGATGTTTTGTGCTAAGACCCTACCTCCAGCGGCGCCGATTGGCAAAAGGTAACCTCTCTTTGTACGCTATCAATAGGCCGAAGCTATTTATTTTGCGGGTGCAAAGATATTAAATCTTTCTGAAATGACCAAATTTTTGTTCCTCGAAATATTCATGTGGTCGAAGGTTTGTCGATTTTTAGCCATTTTTTGGCATTCCTATATACCAAATAATAGCAAAAAATAGCAACAGCTGTTCCCACTATAAGTCCGCCGAGAATATCGCCAGGATAATGAACTCCAAGATAGATGCGGCTGTAACAATTTAGCATAGCGTATACAATGAGAACTGCAAAGAGAGTGCCCATTCCGTTTCGTAGCGGCCGGAAGCGGCCACTTTTTTGCCAAAGCAGTATGAACCAAAGGGCGATGCCCCAGGTGTTGGAGGCGTGGCTGGAAACAAAGCCATAGTGTCCGCCGCGATAATTATTCACGATGTGTATGAAGTCCGAGATGCCGGAATCCGCTCTGGACGGTCTGGGCCGTTCCACCCAATGCTTGATGAGTCCGGAAGCAATCTGGTCGCTCAGCACCACAACCAGTACCGTAACCAACAGGATAAGAACGAAGTGCCTTCCATTGATGCTGAGCGGGCGGCATTGGCGGTAAAGAAGCCACAGCAGAAAGCAGTATAGAGGCGACCACGTAAAGCGTCCTGCTACAAAATACCAAAGCTGATCCTGCAAGGGACCGCCATCATAGTTGAGCGCCAGAATCAACTGCTTGTCGAGCGCGTCAAGATATTCAATCCATTCCATTGTGTTTATAGCTTGTCGACCACCCAATCATTGTTATAAATTGGGAAAGCTTTTCCGTCATATTGCATATCGTCCGGGTTGGGAATGAGGATGGTGTATTCTTTGCCGGCGCGGACGGTAAGCTTATTGTCGCGTAGCCAAGGGTTAAACTCCTTCAGGTGATAGTAGCTGCACCCCTGTTTACTTGCCCATTCTGTTATGTCTGGAATTGAGCGTGTAACCTTAACCGCCTTGGTGCCGATAGGTCGATAGAGCTGGTCGCTGTAGAGTACGAAACCGTAGTGATACGGGTCGCGGAAAATCTCCTTCATGGCCATGATGCGGAACATGTAGCGCGAAGTCTCTTCAGCCACCAGCAGATCAAGGGCTGTCTTCTGTGCCTGCTGCTCCAATCGGCGGCTGATACCGTTCTGTCCGGCATTATAGGAGGCAGCAACCGAATGCCAGTCGTGATATTTTTCGTATGCTTCGCGAAAGTATTTGCAGGCAGCGCGGGTAGCTTTTTCCGTGTTGTAGCGCTCGTCCACTTCGGCGTCAATCTGGAGCCCGTAGCGTCGTCCTGTTTCAGGCATGAACTGCCACAGACCGGCAGCTTTAACGGGTGATACTGCTCGGGCATTCAGGTTACTTTCTATGCAGCAAAGAAAAATGAAATCGGCAGGAATATGCTCTTCTTCGAGGATCGGAACAATAATAGGAAAGAGTCGGTTTGCCCGCTTGATAATAAGCAGGGTACTATTGTGCGAATAGCACATGTTGGTCAGTTCCCGTTCAAAGCGTTCGTGCATGTCATAGCGATGCAGATCGACTTTTGAGCCGTATATTTCGAACTCGTTTTCGAAACGTGGTGTGGCCGAGTATGATAGCATCATGGGCAGTTCCGGCTTCAGATTGCGAGAAGGTCTGAATGCCTGAAACAGGAGCCCGCAGCCCATAAGGCAGACGAGTACTGATAAGAGTGTCGATGCTTTGTTCATGTTTGGGGTATGAGGTTTTTGGGGGTATGAGGCCTTTAAATAAGCTGCAAATGCTGCGTGGTACAAGTAAATCAGTAAAGATTTCGATTGTTTTTGATACCTTATTCCTATAATCTAAAACCCAGATGATGTCGTTGTATCAACTTTTTTGACGCGTAGCACATTGATATCGCCCTTCTTGTTGTACTTGATGCCATCGGTTCCGACAGCCTTTACCAGATAGTAATAGGCTCCTGTAGGAACGGGCTTGCCACCTTGGGTTCCATCCCAACCTTGTGAGGGGTCTTTGGTGTGGAACAGTTGCTGTCCCCATCGGTTGTACACATACATCTCGAAACTTTTGAGAGACTGGTACTTTACCTTGAACACCTGATTGGTGCCCGAAGGCGAGTCTGGAGTGATGAGATTCGGGATCTGCAGGAGCGATTCGGTTACCTGAATGGTGTAGGTCTCCGACTCCGTTCCTGCAGTATTGTCCGAATTATCGGTCACAAAACGGGCGTAATAAGTGCCCGTTTCGGAGAATGAATAATCAACATCTGTCTCGTAAAAACGGTATTCAATATCGTTAAATCCCACATCTGTAGCTACTTCCCAGGCGTAATACGTCATTGTTGAAGGGTCGATTTCCGCCTCGAAGTGCACCAGAATCGGCCCTGGGCCGATAAATGAACGGCTGGCACTCTGAACCGTATCGGCAAGGTTGTCGATGTAAGTTTGAGTGTCGATGTAGGCCGTATCCCAAGGGAGGATGGCGGTTGCAGAGAGTGCGAGCAGGGAAAGTAACATACGCTGATGTGTTAGAATTTATCGGTCACACGGGCAAACGAAGGCGCATCGAACGGGCAGAAATCCTTGTCGAGGAACTTGTGCTGCCCTACGATGGCAATCATCGCTGCATTATCTGTCGTGAACTTGAATGGCGGCAGGAACACTTTCCATCCGTATTTTTGTCCCAATGCCGAGAGTCCGTCCCGTACTCCGCTGTTGGCCGATACGCCGCCGCTTACAGCCACTTGCTTGATTCCGGTTTGTTTGACAGCCTTCTTGACCTTATCCATCAGGATGTCCACGATTGTGGCCTGCAGGGATGCGCAGAGGTCAGCCTTGTTCTTTTCGATGAAGTCGGGGTCCTGTTTCAGTTCATCGCGCAATGTGTAGAGAAATGAAGTCTTCAAACCCGAGAATGAATAGTTCAGTCCCTCGATGTGAGGCTTGGCGAACTTGAAACGCGAAGGGTTCCCCTCGTTGGCCAAGCGGTTGATGACAGGTCCGCCCGGATAGCCCAACCCCATTACTTTGGCACATTTGTCGAAGGCTTCACCTGCGGCATCGTCGATGGTCTGGCCGATTACCTCCATATCCTTGTAGCTGTTGACTCGAATAATCTGGCTGTTGCCGCCCGAAACCAGCAGGCAGAGGAACGGATAGGAAGGAACTTCCTTCGGAATATCCTTCTCCATTACAAAATGTGCCATCACATGGCCTTGCAGATGGTTGACATCGATCATTGGAATATGCAGGGCCGATGCCAGACCCTTGGCAAAAGACAGGCCCACCAAGAGCGAGCCCATCAGACCCGGTCCACGGGTAAAGGCAATGGCCGAAAGGTCGGCCGATGTGATGCCGGCACGCTTGATGGCCTCGCTGACAACGGGAACAATATTCTGTTGGTGTGCACGAGATGCCAGTTCGGGAACAACGCCGCCGTAGGCCTCATGTACGGATTGACTGGCTATGACGTTCGAGAGCAGGACCCCGTCCTTAAGGACTGCTGCCGAAGTGTCGTCGCACGAAGATTCGATACCTAAAATGATTGTACTCATTGAATACAAAATGCGTTTGTAATGTCTGTAAAAACTAATTTCTGTTCGGCCCAAACTGCTGTGCGTAAGGCATAGGCTGCGTTTAGGCGCTGCGAAGTTACGATAAAAAAACGAAATGGACAAAGAAAAAATAAAAAAATAGCAAGAGTATTCAATTTTTTATCATAATGTTTGGTTAATTCGGCAAAACTGACTAACTTTGCGACCGATTTATATATATATGTACACGCACATGAAGAAATTTATCAGCATACTGATACTGGTCCTGACGCTCTGCATGCAGATTGCCGACCTTGAGGCTCAATCGCTTACCTTCAAGCCGCGTAGGGGCAGCCGCGACTCGAAGCTCGAGTCAGCCAAAGAAAAACAGAAGAAAGAAAAAACAGCAAAGTCCGATACTGTAACCTTTGCCGAACCCAAGCAGCAGGGACGAAAATCGCTGAAGTTCCGCACCCGAGCCAAAAAAGGCGGCAAGAAAGAGATTGAGGCCGTTTTTGTTCCGGAACCCGAAACTACCGTTACGGCTACCGAAAGTTCGGAACCTTCCGTGTCCGCACAAACCGATGCCGAACCAACGGTACTGCCAGCACGAACTCCGTCATGGGAGCATCAGGATGTGGTGGCCGTCATTCTGCCTTTCTATCTGGAATCGGCTAACACCAAGCAGGACGAGATGCAGATGCGTATGGTTGAGTTTTACAAAGGGTTCCTGCTTGCTGTGAACGAGGCGCAATTGCAGGGACATCGGATAAAAGTGCTTACCTACGACCTTACCACACAGCCGTTGAGCGACATCCTGACTGATGAATCGCTGCTTGAAGCCCACACGATTGTTGCACCCATGAATGGGCCGGATGTTGACCAGGTAGCCCTTTTCGGCGAAAGTCACGGCATACCCGTTATCAGTCCGTTCTCCTTCCGAAAGGAGCAGGCTGACAATCCATTTCTATTGCAACTGAATGCACCTAAAACCTCTTTCTATCCGCGTTTGAACGAGGAACTGATAGATCGGTTTAGCACCTATCGGTTTGTTTTTGTGCGTGATACCCTTTTCGATACCAATCTTGATGTGTACCCAGAGCAGTTGAAACTCGAATTGAACCGGCAGGGAATTGAGTATTCCAGCTATACCTTCCACGATCCTTATTCGGTGGCCTGCATGGATTCGGTGCTGAACCTGACCGGCAGTAACATCCTGTATGTGCTGGAAACTCCTACTGCTGACGTACAGGCACAGGCAATGCTGCGCCGGTTCTTTCCCAGCCTAAAGAATAAACTCTTCCTGGATGCCAATCCTGCTATAGCCAAAGCCATTGGTGCCTCGTATGCTATGGGAGAGGATCAAAGTCCGACGGCGGTATCCTTTGAGCAGACTATTCCGGACAGCCTGCTGAATGCGGCATTGCCGACTGACAGCATTCAGACAGATAGTCTCGGAGAAGTGATTGAGGACCGTCAGATTGCCGTTTTGGGTTACCCGGAATGGCAGAAGTACACCTCCGACTTCATGGATTATTTCTATGATCTGAATGTGTGGATGTTCACCAAGTTCTATGCCAATCCTTTCGACCCGAAAGTGGAAGCCTTTTATTCTCAGTTCCGTTACTGGTACAACTGCGATCTGCTGCCGCTCTTTCCGAAGTATGGTATGTTAGGCTATGATGTGGGAGTCTGGACAATGTCCAACGTGGGACAGACGACGGGCAGGAACAATGCCGGCAGTCAGCCGATAGAGACCCTGCAGAGTGTCATCAACTTCGAGCAGGAAGATGGTCATGGGGCACTCAACACAGGTTTCTGTCTGGTACATTTCACCTCGTCATCAACGGTTGAAAAATTTGAAATCCGATGAAACAGATGCGATTGCTAATCATACTACTGCTTGCGTGCGGAGCAGAATCCGTTTGGGGGCAGGCCAAGGTGCCGAGGGAGGTCCAATTCGCCGTTCTGGGCGGTGTGGCTCTCAGTAACTACGAGTTCGATCCCTCGATTACCCAAAGTATGGCTCAGGGCTATACAGCCGGTGTGGCTGTCCGCTACATTGAGGAGAAGTTCTTCGGACTGCAGGCAGAACTGCTGCTTACGCGACGAGGCATGAAGGACCGTTACGACAGTTATCCGCAGTACAGCTTTCAGCGCGATTTAACCTATCTGGAACTTCCGGTCATGGCTCACGTTTACTTTAATGCGGGCCGGCGTAATGTGATTTCGTTCGACGCGGGACCGAAACTGGGTTATTTCCTCTTCGACAAGACGAGCGGCAACCTGGATTCCGATTTCCAGACCATCGCAGCCAGTTCCAATCACGGCTATGCACATCACGATATGGGCATCAAATACAAGTTCGATTACGGAATTCAGGCTGGCTTGGGCTACGAATTCAAGTTCTCGCAGCAGTTGAGTCTCCAGCTTCAGGGCAGGTATTATTTCGGTCTGGGCAACATCTTCCCCGATACCAAGGCCGATACGTTCGAGACCTCCCGAAACAATACTGTTCAGATTGTGATGGCGCTGTGGTTCCATCATCGTATCAGGATACCGAAAATGAAGCGTCCTGAGTTTTATGAGTAAACATCTTGAAATTATAATGAAAATTTTTTAGTTTGTTTTACAGGCACACTGATTTTATTTAGTATCCCGATTGATATGAATATAATTGAAACATCTATCCCTGGCGTATTGATTCTGGAGCCTCGTGTTTTTGCCGATGCCCGCGGTTATTTCTTCGAATCATTCTCTCAGCGTGAGTTTGATGAAAAGGTGGCCCCCATCCACTTCGTACAAGATAATGAAAGTAAATCAAGTTATGGGGTCATGCGAGGCCTTCATT
>JAGBQS010000064.1 GCA_017632695.1 Bacteroidales bacterium | reverse complement strand
TTTCATACTCCTCTTTCTGAGCAGCGATTTGAGCCTCATAGCCCTCCTGCTGGGTCTCCAGCCGGACAATCGTTTCTTTGTCCTTACTCTTGCCCCGAGTTCCCCAGAGATAGCCGATGAAGGCTGCCACAGGAACGGAAACAATGGTTGCTATCTGTAAAAAATCCATAACCGTTATCAGTTTGAATAAATCTTTATACCTATTTATTAATATAGGAGAATGTCATTAGTCGGGTACAAAAATAGGTATTTATTTTAAAACAGACTGCCAAATCGGCTAAAATAATATGATTTTTTACCCTTTGTTTCATATTTCACTTCTTTTTGTTTCAATTTTAGGTCTCTTTTTTATCTTTTGTAAGTAACTTTGCAGCCGTAAACAACCGACCCGATTGTATCGGTACGGTTTCAGATTCTGAAAACCAAAACTAATAACATTTTTATAATGAAAAACGTCATTCTCTCCTTCCTCCTGCTGGTTGCAGGAATCCTGCCATCGATGGCAGACAATATTACGGTCGACGGTACCAACCGTACATACAATGTCTATGCTCCGAACAATCTCGGACAGAACCGTCCGCTGCTCATCTTCTGTCACGGCTACGGCCAGGATGCCAACTGGATGCAGAACACCGAGTTCAAAAACGACAACGTGAGCATGGAGGCTGTTTGCGATACCGCCAAGTTCGTTGTGGTCTTCCCCAATGGCATCAGCAATTCGTGGGATATTTCCGGCGACCGCGACATCAACTTCATCAAAGCCATTATCGACAAGATGGTCACACAGTACAATATCGACCGTAACCGCGTCTATATGGGCGGATTCTCGATGGGCGGCATGCTGACCTATCATGCCATGAACAAGATTCCAGACCTGATTGCGGCATTCTGTCCGGTAAGCGGCTACCCGATGGGTGGAGCTACTGCCAACGCGAACGTTCGCCCCATTCCGATTCTGCACATTCATGGTACCAGCGACGAGACATGCGGTTTCAGCGGAGTACAACCGGCACTGAATGTCTGGATCAATCACAACGGCTGTCCGACAACCGACAAAGTTGTTTCGAACTACAACGGGTTCAACGGGGCCAAGATGCACATCTGGGGACCCGGTACCAACGGCGTCGAAGTCCGTCTGCTGGAGTTGCCGAACAAAGGTCACTGGATCTGCAAGGAGCCGCAGGTATATACAGGCAAAGAGATCTGGAACTTCTGTCAGCGTTTTTCGCTGGAGAAGACTACTCCGAATGTACGCATCACTTCGCCGAATGCCGGCGTCAAATACATCAGCTACGCTCCTTCCGGACAGGCTCAGTTCCCTGACGTTACCATTACGGCTTCTGCCGACGATCCTAACGGGACAATTGAGAAAGTGGAGTTCTTCGATGGCACTAACCTTTTGGCAACCTGCACGGAAGCCCCCTATGAAACGATACTTTCTGAGGCCAAGACCGGCACCCATACCATCAAGGCCGTAGCTACCGACAATGACGGCGAGACCAGTTCTGCCACGATTGCGGTCATGCTGCTCGCTCCAAGCTCCCAGACCCTTTCGTCAGCGTTCACCACTGATGGTATCGTACCGGCAGGCTGGAGCACCTTCGACGGATCCGAACAGCGTTCTGGCCTCAGTAAAGGGCTGACATCCGGATGCCGTGTACTTCAGTTTACCGGTTCGCCCCGAGGAGTGAACTACGGTCTGTATTTCCGGAACATCGAAGGTAAACCCCGCCAGGGATGGGCCAAGTATGGCAACGAGGCAAACAGCGCAACCATCAACCTCTATCCGGGTCACTACACATTAAAATATAAGATCTGCAACTGGAACAAGCCTGATTTCTCGCCTGTTGAACTGAGCATCGAAAAACGTGCAAGCGGCGAAAGCGTAGCCTCGCAGACCTATATGCCAAATGTCAACATCGGCAACTCGGTATCAAACTGCTTCGGCACTTTGGAACAGAAGATCTTTGAGTTCGACATTACCGAACCTGCGGACTACGTCATAGCGCTCTATACTGCCGATACGGAATGGGGCGACTGTGTGCTCGGTCAGCTTATCCTGGCAGCAAACAGCTACATAGAAACCGGCATTGAGGACATCTATAACGAAGCTGCCGATGCAAGAAACCGGTGTTTCGATTTGCAGGGACGCCCTTCATCGGGCACCAAAGGGATAACAATCCGGAACGGCAAGAAAACCATACGTTTATAATGAAGGGAAGCAACCATCCTGTAAGGATTTCTCCCTACTGCTATAAAGGTTTTCCTTTCGAAAGGTTACAAAACAGCAGGACCCCGCATCAGTTGCAGGGTCCTGTGCTTTATATTAATCGGTTTTATCACATTGCCAGCGAGATGTTGTGCTCTTCGGCAATCTTACGCATGTTGTTCAAAGCATACCGTACACGGCCCAAAGCCGTATTGATACTGATACCCAGCAGATCGGCAATATCCTTAAACGGCAGATTCTTGTAGAAACGCAGATAGATAATCTGTTGCTGGTTATCCGGAAGGAACTTGAGGATGTGACGGACCTCGCCCAACACATCATGATAACTCATGGCATTCTCGATGCTGTCGTGCATATCATCTCCATTCAGGTTCTTGCGGCCGAAGAGATCATAGTCAACATCGCAAGCCAACGATGTCTGCTGCGACTGCTGCTGACGGTAATAGTCGATAATAATGTTGTGGCAGATACGGAACAGGAATCCCACAAACCGACCGTTATCCTGATAACGGCCTTCCTTGAGATACACAATGAGTTTGATGAAAGTGTCCTGGAACATATCCTCTGCCACCTCCTTGTTCTGCACGACGCTATAGAAGTACGCATACACGTTACTTTTATAACGGAACAACAACTCATCGAACGCTTCGTTCTTACCTTCAATGTAGAGAGCTACCAAGCTCTCGTCCGATAGGTTTTTCATCTATACGTTAGGTTTAGTTAAAGCGTAAAATTTCTCAATAGGCTGTTGTTGTTTAAAAGTTAAACCGGATATGTTTGGATTTGTGGGTGCAAAGATAGGGCATTTTTCAAATACAAGACACAATTTTTCTTAAAAAAATGCGTTTTTTTGTTATTTTTAATGATTTTTGCCCCTTTTTGTTGTTTTTTTCGCAGAAAAGTTGTACTTTCGCACTTGAAAACTTATAAAATCAACCCAAAAATCACAACTGATATGAAACCAACTCTGTTTGTTCTTGCTGCCGGCATGGGCAGCCGCTACGGTGGTTTGAAACAGCTCGACGGTCTGGGACCCAACGGCGAAACCATTATGGACTATTCAATTTATGATGCCATTCAGGCCGGATTCGGCAAAGTAGTCTTTGTTATCCGCCGCGTCTTCGAACAGGATTTCCGCGAGAAGATTGTTTCGAAATATGAAGGCCGCATTCCTGTTGAGCTCTGCTTCCAGGATCTTACCAGCCTGCCAGCCGGCTTTACCGTTCCTGAAGGACGTGAAAAGCCTTGGGGCACCAACCACGCCGTTCTGATGGGCAAGGACGTCATCAAGGAGCCGTTTGCCGTTATCAATGCCGATGACTACTACGGACGTGAATCGTTCAAGGTTCTGGCAGACTATCTGACCAGCATTGAGGGCACAAAAGGTAACTACGCTATGGTCGGCTACCGCGTTTGCAACACCCTTTCTGAAGGCGGAACCGTAGCCCGCGGCGTTTGCGAGACTAATGCAGAAGGCTTCCTTACCAAGGTTACCGAGCGCACCAAGATTATTCGCGAGGAGGATGGCAAGATCCGTTTCATTGAGCCGGAAG
>JAGBQS010000063.1 GCA_017632695.1 Bacteroidales bacterium | reverse complement strand
GCCCGAAGCTTCCGGATGACTGTCGGCAAACGGCAGGTACGGCTTGTTGTCGAATATAGGGGTCCCGTCCATCAGGTCGGCTCCCCGAACCCAAAGAACGGGTCCGTCAGGACTGTCGTGGTCTATGCGGCTCAGCTGCACACATGACAAGCCGATCGGATTGGGCCGGAAGGGACTGCGCGTGGCAAAAACTCCGACCCGCACGTTACCTCCCAGACGAGGCGGACGTACCGTAGGACTCCACTCCTCCTGATGGGACTCGCTGAAATCCCACAGCAGCCAGATGTGCGAGAAACCTTCCAGTCCGCGAAACGCTTCGGGCACACGGTAAGCGGGTTCGAAGACGATTCGCCCTTCGAGCTCGGGGACAAGCCCGCTCTGGCGCGGAACTCCGAACTTACTTCCAAAATCGGTTTCTATGTGTGCGATAGGCTTCATGCTGAATTCGTTGCTGGAAAAAGTGTTACTTGCGGAACTGCGAAGGGGTCACGCCAAACGACTGTCGGAACACGCGACTGAAATAACTCATATCGTCGAAGCCGCAGGCCAGCGAGATCTCGCCAATGGCCATATGCGTTTCGAGCAGCAGATGCTTGGCATGCTGCATGCGGAACTGCAGGACGTAGGCCGCTACGCTGGTACCCGTCAGCTGACGCACGCGACGGTTCAGAACCGACCGGCTGGTACACATCTGGCTGGATAGCGTATCGACCGATAAATCGCCGGAGGCCATCTGCTGCCGGACTATCTCGTTCAGGCGTTCAATGTACTGTTTGTCTTCGGCCGAAAGGTCGGACGAGCCCTCAACCTCCTGATTCTCGATCAGGCCCTGCAACTGCTGGCGTTGCTTATTGCGACGCTCCAACAGATGTGCTACCAGACTCAGGAACTCGTTTGCATTAAACGGTTTAAGCAGGAAAGCATCGGCACCTTCATCGATGGCCCGGATACGGTCATCGGCTTCCGAACGGGCTGAAACCACAATGATGGGCACATCGCCTATTACCTCGCTCTGCCGGACCATACGGCACAAGGCATATCCGTCCATTCCCGGCATCATCAGATCGGTAACAATCAGGTCGGGCAACTCGTTTTCGGTTTTATGAAGGGCATCGTAGCCGTCGGTAGCGGTACGGACCCGGTAGTGCAGGTGCAGTAGCATGTGCATGTATTCGGCCACATCGTTGTTGTCCTCAACCACCAGAACGAGCGGAGGTTTCTGCTCGTTATCCGATTCTGTTTCTTCGGATTGCTCCAGTTTGCCGGCAGCGATATTTGTCTGATTGATGCGCTGATACTCATCCTCGAGCAGCCAGGGCCGGATCTGCTCCAGCGACTTGTTCTGCAAAGGCATTTCGATATGGAATGTACAGCCGGCTCCGGGGTTGTTGCTGACCGTTACGCTGCCTCCCATCTGAAGCACCATCTGCTGCACGAACGGCAGACCGATTCCGGAACTGCCCATCCGCTTGCTTTCGGTTCCCATATAGAACAGCTCGAAGACGTGGTCAATGTCTTCGGCAGGAATGCCGCAACCCGTGTCGGATACGTCGAACAGCAGATGACCGTCCTTCACATCGAGCGAAAGGGTAATCTGTCCTCCGTTAGGCGTAAACTTGAAGCTGTTGCCAAGCAGGTTCCGCACAATTTTCTCGAAGTATTCCGGAATGAAATCCATCTCGATGGCCTCAAGGTTGGTCTGTACCGCAATCCGAAGCTGATGCATCTGGGCAAAGTCCTTGTAGCCGGTAAGAGTCATACGCAGGAAAGAGAGGACGTCGCCATGACGCCACTCTCCCTGACTGTATCCCGCCATCAGTTTTGAGAGAGAGAGCAACTGATTGACCAGATCGAGGAGGGATGTCCCCTGCTTCTCGATGGAGCGGATAAAGTGCACACGCTGCTCGTGATTCAACGAGGCATCCTTCAGCTGATCGGCCAGGCCGAGAATTACCGTAAGGGGTGTGCGGAATTCGTGAGTAATATTCGTGAAGAATGTAGAACGCATATTCTCGATGCGGTTCAGGGCATCGATTTTTTCCTTACGTATGCGCGTTACATATATTAATATAAGGATGACCACAACGGTAAGTGCCAGCAGTACCAACGCCATAACATGGTACATACGGTTCAGACTCTGCTCCGATTCGTACAGCTGCTGATAAGCCACCATATCGCGCTGAGCCTTCTGCCGTTCGTACCCGATACAGATCTCACGGATCCGGCGGCTCTCTTCGGGATCCTGTAAAGAATCGGCATAAGCGGCACTCTGACTGAAATAATGGAGTGCTTTCCGATAATCGCCCTGCTGCTTCTGATATTCGGCCATCAGACGGCTTACGTTGCGCAGATGCTCGAAAGAATGCAGTTCGCTGGCCTTCCGGAAAGCGGTTTGCAGATAGGGGGTTGCCTGGTCGGGACGCTTCTGCTCCAACAGGTTCCGGCATATTTCGAGTAAGGGAGAGATGGCGTGCTAGTCATCGCCCAACGGTTCCAGAATCTGATAGGAAGTCTGATACTCCAGCAAGGCCAGTTTCGGGTTGCCCATCCGGTCGGCCAAACCTCCGAAATAGGTATGGCACAAGCCGATACCCAGCTGGTTGCCGATCTCCTGATTCCTCTTCAGGGACTGCTGGTAATAGATCTTGGCCGAATCGAGTTCTCCTCTCGCCTCCATGATGGAGCCGATATTGGCAAAGTTGATAGCCTGTCCTAAGGTACTGTTCAATGCGGTTTCGCCTGCCAAAGCCCTGCGGAAGCAGACTTCGGCTTCCTGATTGTTTCCCAATATCAGATGGACATTCCCCAATCCGTTGAGCGAAACGACCAGATTCTTGCGGGCCTGATAAGACGTATCGGAACACTCTTCGGCCCATGTGAGGGCTTTATAGTGGAAACTCAGAGCCTCCTCCAGACGTCCAAGGCGACGGAAGGTGGTTCCCAACTGGTTATAATCCTGCACAACCTCCAGGGAATCGGATATAAGCAGGGCTTTGTTAAGCGCTTCCTGCTGGACTTCGAGTGCCTGTCCGAAATCCGACTTCTCGCGCAAGGTCTTACCCTTCTGCCGTAAACTGATGGCCTCCTGACGCAAAGCATCCTGCTGTTCATCCGACATCCGGGAGCCAGATAAACTGCAGCCAACAAGGGCAAACAGGCATACGAACAAATAAAGGTAATTCATCAACTTACAGGTTGCGTATAGGATATTCTTGTTTTGACGGTGCAAAGATAGTGCTTTTCATCCGGATTTTATAGTAAAATCGGGTCTTTTTTTAGTACAAATCTGATATTTTTTAACAAATACAGCCGAAATTGTCTCTTTTGAGTCATTTTTTAGCACACTTCTGCCTCATTTTGCACAAATTTCAGTTTTTGTGCACTATTATTTGCAATCATTAGTTTACATTTTCAAAAAATTCTGTAAAAAAGTGTACGGTTTCCTTACTTACAACACAAAAACACGAAAAGTGTGCAGAAATAGACGTACCTTTGCACCGTGATTCAAGAATTTATTCCTTTATTTATATTAAGGTAAATCCAAATATTTTAAGGTAAAT
>JAGBQS010000062.1 GCA_017632695.1 Bacteroidales bacterium | reverse complement strand
TCGGAGAGGTTCTGGAAGCCTTCGGGAGCCTGAACGCCGTAGAGACGGAGCTTCGATTTGTTGGCATCGGCAAAGTACCAATAGTGGCTGTAAGGACCCTCAAACTGCCATTGTTTGCCCAGTTCGGGGCTGTCGAACTCGTCGCTCTCGTTGGGCTGGAAGTTGCCCGATGACGGGAGGTTCGGTTTCTTCCAGGTGGCAACGGCATCGCCGCATCCGTCGCCGTCTTTATCATCGCCGATGACGAGCCAGTCGTTGACCCATCGGGCAGGCTGCAGATGTACCACACGTCCGTATGCGTGCTTGTACTGGAAATGAATAAACCAGTCCTCGCCGTTTTGCGTATCAACCCAGGCACCCTGATGAGGGCCGTTTACCTTCGACTTGCCCTGAGCCAGACCCACATACTCCTCGTAGGGGCCGAACGGACTCTTGCTGCGAAGTTCCACCTGCCAGCCGTATTTCACGCCGCCGGCGGGAGACATTATATAATAATAGCCGTTACGCTTGTAGAACTTGGTACCCTCGATGGTCGGCTGATCCTCGTGTCCGTCGTAAACGATGCGCGACGGACCTGTAACGCGGGTGCCGTCGGCCGACATCGGCGCAACAAAGAGCACCGACTTCACACCGGCACGCGAACCGGCACAGCCGTGACTGAGGTAAGCCTTGCCGTCTTCGTCCCACAAAGGGCAGCAGTCAATCAGTCCCTTTCCTTTCTTGACCCTCACGATCGGTTCCCAGGTTCCGGCAGGATCCTGTGTCCGGGTCATGAAGAGGCCCTGATCCGGGTCGCCGCAATAGATGTAGAACCAGCCTTCGTGATAGCGGATGGCTGGAGCCCACACGTAGTTACCGTGCTGAATCCGTTTGTGCCAGTCCAGGTCTGTTCCCTGATATTCAGGCAGCACATCATAATAATCGGTAAGCGCCTGTCCGATGATCTCCCAATTGACGAGGTCGGTGGAGTGCAGAATCTGCAGACCCGGGAAACAGGCAAACGACGAAGAGGTCATGTAATAGTCATTGCCTACGCGACACACGTCGGGATCGGAATAGTCGGCATCGATGATGGGATTCTGATAGTACCCGTTCTTCAGGTTCGGGTTCCAGGTCTTGCTGGGCGTCTGGGCAAAGGCTTCGGCCGAACCAAGGGTAACGGCACAGGCAGCAAGGATAACGTACAGGGTTGACTTCATGAAAACTGTTTTTTAAGTTGTATAAGTATTGTTTGTTTTTGTTTGCCGTAAAGATTTTCTGTGCAAAAATAGGGAATTTTACCGACAGACGCAACAAAAAACAGTCTAAAATTTGGTTTTGTTCATTTTTTAGCCTACTTTTGCACAGTTTTTTTCCGAATCTTTCCGAATTAACGAAATTGTTTGGCAATGGCAAAACAGAAAACAGCCTATTTTTGTTCCTCCTGCGGATGTGAAGAACCCAAGTGGTTCGGCAGGTGCCCGTCGTGCGGCGAGTGGGGAACCTGCGTCGAGGAAGTGGTTTCGGCCGATGGTGCCATCGGACGCAAGCCCAAGTCCAGTGGCGGAGTCCAGTGGAGTCATGCCGGCGCGCTCGGTCTGCCCGGACAGAAAGAGAAACCCCATAAACTGCGCGAGATTGAGGCAACCGAAGATGCCCGCATCGACATGCACGATGCCGAGTTGAACCGCGTGCTGGGTGGCGGACTGGTTAAGGGCTCGATGGTACTGTTAGGCGGCGATCCGGGTATCGGCAAATCCACATTGCTGCT
>JAGBQS010000061.1 GCA_017632695.1 Bacteroidales bacterium | reverse complement strand
TGCCTTTTGCCGGGCGATGTACAGACCGGTTTTACCGCAGCACGGAGAAAGAATCCTGCCGGTGCTGAAGTTTATTCGCACATGGAAGAGGCCGTTTCGGCCATGGAACGTGATGAACGTCAGGGAATGGGCGTCGACCGTGTGGCTCGCAAGCTGGTTCAGATAGCACAATGCTCGTGCCCGTACCTTTATTATACCGTCGGCTGGAAGTACCGGTTGCTGTTATGGGCACGTAAACTGGTTCCCGACACGCTGATCTGTTACGTGTTGGGAAGGATGTATTAAGCTTAGCGTTCGTCGCCGGATCCGTGAATCTTGCCCCGGTTCATGCGCGATGCTAACTTGTCGAGATTCATTTGGGCCACTTCATCGAGGGTGTACCCAAGGTCATGTGCCAGCGAGGCAGCATACCAGAGCACATCGCCCAACTCGAGGGCAATTTCGCGTCTGCGTTCGGCGGTAAACTCCTGATCGTTGTCGCGAATCACTTTCTTAACTTTATCAGCAACTTCGCCCGATTCGCCGGTCAGTCCGAGAGTGGGGTAGATGATGCGTTGACTGTTAGGGTAGATGGCGGTGCGACGTGCACCTTCCTGATATTCGTTGAGTGTCATATCTTGAGGTTTTGAGTTGTCTTGGGTTTTGAGGTTTTGGCCTACCACTGTATGGGCGTCAGTCCGTGCTGTTCCAGATATTGGTTGGTTTTCACGAAATGTCCGCAGCCGAAGAATCCGCGGTAAACGGATAGCGGTGAGGGATGTGCCGTTTCGAGCACCAGATGCTTGCGGCGGTCAATGATCCGTCCTTTTTTCTGGGCATAGCTGCCCCAAAGCAGGAAGACCAGATGCTCGCGCTGATCGGAGAGAGCCTGGATGGCGGCATCGGTAAATGTTTCCCATCCTTTGCCCTGATGGCTCCCGGGCATGCCGGCCTGAACGGTCAGCGTGGCATTGAGCAGCAGCACACCCTGATCGGCCCAGTGCGAGAGGTCGCCGTTGCGTTGCGTATAGTCCAGCTGATACTCCTGCGAGAGTTCCTTATAGATATTGACCAGTGATGGAGGAACGGCAACTCCCGGCTGTACCGAGAAGCAGAGTCCGTGTGCCTGATTCGGTCCGTGGTAAGGATCCTGACCGATGATCACCACTTTTACCTTGTCGAAGGGAGTCCGATTGAAGGCTTCGAAGATTTTGCTCCCCGGAGGATACACCACACCGGACTGATAAGCCCGTCGGACAAAGGTAGTCAGGAGCTCAAAATAGGCACTGTCGAACTGCGGTTGCAGTACTTTGCGCCACGATTCTTCAATCTTTACCTGCATATCTGATAATTTTTTGGTCGAAAATTTGGATTTTTCGTAAAAATGGCGTAACTTTGCACGAGAGTATCGGAATTCATTCCATTTATGGCCCCGTAGTTCAATGGATAGAATAAAGGATTCCGGTTCCTTCGATTACGGTTCGACTCCGTACGGGGTCACACTCTGAAAGCAGTCTGCATGTCAGGCTGCTTTCTTTTTTTAGCCTGTTCCGTTATTTAATTTCCGTTACTATTCGTCGAGCAGGAACTTGGCGAACTTCAGCAGCAGGGTCTTGTCGCCCATCGTATCGAAGTGAACCGAGATGCGGGCGCTTTCGTCCTTGCCGGAAAGAGCGGTGATGACGCCTTTCCCGAAACGGTCGTGAACAATGCGGGTGCCGACGGTCAGCTGGCGTCCTCCGTACATTAGGGTTGCCTGCGGCTTCAGGGACGAAGCCGGGGCAGTCCGGCGCAGGCTTGCCGAATTGACTGAGGTAACCGATGCGACATCGGCTTCCTGCCGACTGCTTTGGTAGGTATGGCTGCCCGCATACGAGTTCCTGCCGGCATACTGACTGCTTCCCGGATAGGGTCTGCTGAACGAAGCGAACGATCCTCCGCCGGTTGAGCCGTAGTCTAACGGATTGGCTGTGCTGACTTCCTGCACGTAGCGCCGGTCGATGTCGCGAATAAAGTCGCTGGCACGGTGCTGTTCGCTGCGTCCGTTGTGGAACCGCGACTTGGCATACGAGAGGAAACAGTTCTCTTCGGCACGGGTAATGGCTACGTAGAACAGTCGCCGTTCTTCCTCGCGTCCGCCTATTTCTCCGATGGAAACCTCCGAAGGCAGGAGTCCGTCTTCCACAGCCACGATAAACACGTTCTTGAACTCCAGACCCTTGGCCTGATGGATGGACATCAGGGCAACTGGGTCGGTTGAAGGATCTTCGGAATCCGATTCGGGTTCGTCGAGCGATACCGTCGAGAGGTATTCGGTCAGCGTGAGTGCTGGTTCTCCCTGTACAACGCGGCTCTCGATGCTCTGCTTGATCGAGTCGAGCAGTTCGTTCACGTTCTCCGTCTTCGACATTGCTTCGATAGTGCCGTCGTTGAGCGATTCCTTATAGTTGAGGCGGCGCAGTATTTCGGCAGTCGTTTCGTGTACGTTGTTCACTTTGCTGAACTCGCGGCAATGTACAATGGCCTCTACAAACCTGGTCAGACTGGTTCTGGTCCGGCTGTTGACCTTCACGCCGTTGGCATCGGGATCGGAGGCAATCCCGAAGAGTGAGGTCTGCCGTTTTTCGGCTACAGCCATACGGAGGGCCTCCACCAGTTTGCCGAGGGTGGTCTCGCCGATGCCGAAAGGAGAGACGCGGATCACGCGCTTGAACGATTCTTCGTCGGCGGGGTTGACCAGCAGGCGGAGCATGGCAATCACATCCTTGATTTCCTTGCGCTGGTAGAACGACAGACCTCCGTAAATCCGGTAGCCAATGCTGTTTTTGCGCAGTTCGTCCTCGAAGACGCGGCTGATGAAGTTGTTGCGGTACAGCACGGCACAGTCGTGATAGGCGTAGTTCTGTCTGTCATGCAGATCACGTATCATCTTCACGATACGTGTGGCTTCCTCCAGGTCGCTGAAGCAGCCGGTAAGGCGCAGTAACGAGCCGCGTTCCTTTTCGCTGAAGATAGTCTTTCGGATCTGTTCCTTGTTTTTTGCAATCAGACTGTTGGCAGCCTCAACAATGTTTTGGGTGGACCGGTAGTTCTGTTCGAGCTTGAACAGCCGGGTGCCGGGAATCTGCTGGCGCAGGTCGAGGATGTTCCGGATATTGGCGCCGCGGAAGGAGTAGATCGACTGGGCATCGTCGCCCACCACGCACAGATGATTGTGTTTGCGTACCAGTTGCTCCACAATCAGGTGCTGGGCACGGTTCGTGTCCTGATACTCGTCAACAAGCACGTACTTGAAATAATCCTGATAGTATTCCAGCAGGTCCGGATGGTCGCGGAACAGAATGTTGGTGTAGAGCAGCAGGTCGTCGAAGTCCATGGCTCCAGCCTGATAGCAGCGGTTCCAGTACTGCTGGTAAATCTCCGCCATCTTCGGACGCTGGGCCTGGGCATCGTACAGCATCAGTTCGCGGTTGGCGGCATACATACCGGGGGTGATGAGATTGTTTTTGGCGTTGCTGATCTGATTGTGAACCGAAGCGGGCTTGTACTGTTTTTCGTCGAGCCCCATTTCCTTTATGATGGTCTTGATCAGATTACGCGAATCCTGCTGGTCATAAATCGTAAAGTCTGACCGGAAGCCCAAACGGACGGCCTCGCGACGCAGAATCCGGCTGAAAAGCGAGTGGAAGGTACCCATCCAGAGGCGGCGGGCAAGGCCTGTTCCTACCAGCGTCTGGATTCGGTTCTGCATTTCGGTGGCTGCTTTCTTGGTAAACGTCAGGGCCATGATTCCGTCCGCCTGATAGCCGTGCTGCAGCAGGTAGGCAATCTTCAT
>JAGBQS010000060.1 GCA_017632695.1 Bacteroidales bacterium | reverse complement strand
ATTAAACTGAAAGATGTTGGCGGACTGCAGGAGGTTAAGAAAAACCTTGGCATGGTCATGGAAATTTGCCTCCATGCATCAGCAGATGAAAAAGATGCGCGCGCCATTTTGCCAAGAGGATTTTTCTTCACAGGTGGCCCCGGAACCGGGAAAACCATGCTGGCCAAGGCTTTGGCGGGTGAATATGAACTTCCGGTTCTGAGCGTACATAGCTCGGCGCTTTTCTCCAAGTATGTTGGCGAATCGGAAAAAGGCGTGAGCGAGGTCTTTAAGAAGGCCAAACACATTGCACCGTGTGTGCTGTTGCTGGATGAGGTAGATACTATCGCTCCTACCCGGGCAAGCGGCAGTGTGTATGCGGGAACAGAACAGCGCTTGGTGAACCAGTTGCTGGTTGAGATTGATAAGGCCGTTGCTTTCCAGGATATTATCATTATTGCGACGACCAACAGAATGGATTTGGTTGATACCGCCCTGCTCAGGTCCGGCCGTTTTGATTATGTGGTACAGTTTGAGCTCCCGAACGAAAGCGAGCGTGCGGAGATCTTCAGGCTGCATGCAGGAGATTTGGGAATAAGCGAAGAGGCTATTGCAAAACTTGCGAAGATCTCCGAGGGTATAAACGGTTCGGATATCGAAAGTTGCTGCCGGAGAGTCCGCATGCTGAAGATGAGCACGTTCTTCAAATCCGGAGGAACGAAAGAACTGACACATGACGAGATTGTTGAGGAGTTCGAAAGAGTTGTCATTGAGATGACAATGAAAGCAAAAGCTGTGAATGCGAAGGATAAGAAGGATTAATTAAAATAGGGCAAAGCAGGAAGAGTTTTTTGGTGTGCTTGCGTGAAAGGAGGTGACGTCTTTTTTTAAAGATTCGCACAAGCAGGTATGCCAAAGCGAAAAAGAAGGGAGAAGCTTCACGAAGAAGCATCTCTCGTCTGGTAGGTGTAGCCAGTAACAAAAAATCTCAATAATGGAGGAATTTTAAAAATGGCAAAGACTATTGAAGTCACCGTATGGGCAACTGGCGTTGTACAGGATAAAGAAGGTCGTGACGTTTGCTTGGTTCTGACTGAAGCTGCCAACCAGGAAGGCAAATTCACCCAGGCTTTCGATAACTACGTAGACCTTCCTGACCGTATTAACGTTCAGGTTCGTAAATATGCTCGTATTTCCGACGCTGAGATCGAGAACAAGTTCGAGTATGAGAACCATCGTCCCAACATTATCGGCGTTACTGAAGCTACCATTATGAAGGGTATCAACGTATGTAAAGGTCTGCAGGAAGGTGGCTTCCTGGTAATCAATACCACGAAGGATCCTGAAGCTCTTCTGAAATACGTTCCCGAAAAAGAGCGCAAAAAACTGAAAGCTGTAGCTACCATCGACGCTATCGGTATCGCTCCTGAGCAGTTGATCGACTACTCTGGTGCAGAGGGTGCTGAGGACGTGAGCGCAATCGGTGCTGGCCTTGGTTCCGTTATGGCGGGTGCCATTGCTGCAGTATCCGGTATCGTGAAAAAAGAGTCCATTCTTGCCGCAGCCGCTAACCGTACTGCCGCCAAGAGAGGCTATGACGAAGTAAAGATTAAAGTATTGAAATAAGACCAAGGTAGTAAAATAGCTTTTTGTTGCTGCACTGTTTTTAAAAAATCTAAAAAGGAGTGGTAATTCAATGAAAGAAAGATACAAAAAATATACCGTCGACATTCCTGAAGATATGAAGATTCCTTATGCTTGTATCGTGGAGTCTCCGAAGGTTAACGGTGAGCAGCCCCAGATGTTGACCGGTGGTTGGAGAATTTATCGTCCGGTAGTTGATCATGACAAATGCGTTCTCTGCAAATCCTGTATCCTTGCTTGCCCGGATGCTACCGTTCTGCTGGTAGACGGTGGCCAGAAGATCGGCTTCAACCTGGATTACTGCAAAGGCTGCGGTCTGTGCACTTGGGTATGCCCGGTCAACGCTATTGATCGTGTACCTGAACTGGATTTCGAAGACGGCGTTCCGTTCCAGGATGCTCTGTTCCTGTTGCCGCATGTAGAAAGACTGTATGCTGACTAATTTTTAGTGCTTGTATTTCTTTAAAAGCATTTTCTTTACGAGGAGAAAAAAATGGCAGAACGTACTGGTACTGTTAAGTTCCTTACTGGTTTGGGCGCGGTAGCAACCGCTCTGAAGATGGCTGATATCGATGTCGCTTCCTCTTATCCTATTCGTCCCTACACTGGCGCAATGATGATGTTGTCCCAGATGGCAGCCCGTGGCGAGCTGGATCTCGAGTTCGTACATGGCGAAGGTGAGCATGGACAGCTCGGTATCGCTCACGGTGCATCCGCCGCTGGCGCACGTGCTTTCACCGGTTCTTCTGGTGTAGGCGTTACCTATGCTATGGAAACCTACTCCCCGATCTCCGGTGGCCGTTGCCCGGTTCAGATGTTGATCGGTAACCGTACTCTGGACCCGCCTGGTGACTTCGGTTCCGAGCATACTGATGCTCTTTCCACCCGTGACCAGGGCTGGCTGATGGGTTGGGCCCATACTCCGCAGGAAGCTTTCGATAACACCCTGATGTTCTATCGTATTGGTGAGGATGCTCGTGTATCTCTGCCTCAGATGAACTGCCAGGATGGTTATTTCATCACCCATATTCCTGCAAAAGTTGTTATCCCCAGCCAGGAAGAAGTAAACAAATTCCTTCCTCCTCTGAACTTCCCGGATGCATTGGATCCTCTGAATCCTTTGGGACATGGTCCTCAGCTGTTCCCCGGCCAGGGTCATGTTTTGGAAGCTGACCGTGTAAACGCCATGATGGGCGCTTTCCCGGTAATCGATGAGGTTGTGAATGCGTTCAACGCTCAGTTCGGCACCGACTATGCTCCGTTCGTAGAGCAGTATCGTTGCGAAGATGCAGAGTATGTACTCTTCATCAATGGTGGTCATGCATACACCGCTAAATTCGCAGTCAATCATATGCGTGAAAAAGGCATGAAGATTGGTCTGGTACGTCCTCGTTGGATCCGTCCTTGGGCAACCGACGTTGTAGCCGACATCCTGAGCAAGTTCAAAGCCGTTGGCGTTGTCGAGACCAACAACGCATTTGGTGCTGCTCGCCAGGCCGGTATCCTGACTCTGGAAGTTGCTACCAGCCTTTATCAGTGCGACAAGAAGCCTGTTCTGACCGCTTTCATGGGTGGTCTTGGTGGTGAGGTTATCCGCCTTGACGAGTTCTACTACATGGGCGATGTTCTGAAGAAGGTTGCCGCCGAGGGTAAAGCTGATCGTACCGCTTACTGGATCGGTTTCCACAACGTTTGATGAACCATTTTGTTCAAACTATTAAAAAAATCGTTATTAATTAGAGGGAGAAACCAATGACTACATTGTTGGAAGAACAAGTACAGGCAAAAGTAGACCTTCCTTTGCTGGAAAACATTCACAAAGCCGCCGCTCTGGACGAAATCTATGTTCCTGGTCATCGTACCTGCGCAGGCTGTGGTCCGGCTCTGGCATATCGTCTTACCTGTAAAGCAGCTGGCCAGAATTCTATTTTCCTGGGCCCGACGGGTTGTATGTATGTTGCTAACACCTCCTATCTGTGCGTTCCTTGGGCAGTACCCTGGATGCATACCCAGATTACCGATGGTGGTGCAGTAGCTTCTGGTATTTCCGCTGCTTATGAAGCTCGTATTCGTAAAGGGAAATATAAAGGCACTTTCCCGAACATCTATGTATTCGCCGGTGACGGTGGTTCTTCTGATATCGGTCTGCAGGCTGCTTCTGCAATGATCTATCGTGATCATGACGCAGTATTCGTATGCTATGACAACGAGCAGTATGCTAACACTGGTATCCAGACCTCTCCTCAGACTCCTTATGGTGCATGGACTACCTTTACTCCTCCGGGACCGAAGATTCCTGAAGCAAAGAAACTGTGGCCGAAGGATTTCGCCCGCGGAATGATCGCTCTTCATCCTGGTCTGCGTTATGCTGCAGCAGCATCTATCGCATATCCTGTTGACCTGATGAACAAAGTTCGTAAATGCGCCAACGTACACGGCTCTGCTCTGATTCACATTCAGTCCATCTGCCCGAAGGGCTGGGGTATCCGTTCCAACCAGACCCTGATGGTTGGTAAACTGGCTGTTGAGACCGGTATGTTCCATCTGTTCGAATATGAGAACATGGAATACACCTATCAGTATCAGCCGAAGGCATTCAAACCCGTTACCGAGTACCTGAAGCTCCAGGATCGTTTTGCACATCTGAAACCTGAGCATCATGCAAAGATTCAGGAATTCGTAAATCAGGGCTTGAAACGCTGCGGTATCAAAGTTCCTGTTGAAGCAGTGTGATTTCTGAATAAACAGTAAGAACTTTGTAGGTTATGCTGTGTCCTCCCCCACGGTTTCGTGGGGGAGGATTTTTTTTCTGAGGGGAAGGATACGGGTAAAAATTTGGCATGTCCGAAGCCATCCGTATTTGTTGTGAATATTTTTTGATGTGCTCTCTCCAGATGGTCATAATCTGAAAAAGCGCGAGGCTTTGGTACCTTTTTTCGATTGTACTCTAGAGATGTGTGGGCAGCCTGGCTGTTTATCTTTTTTGTGAATAATGAACAAAATATTTGACT